>SKIG01000002.1 GCA_007116535.1 Psychroflexus sp. | reverse complement strand
CTTTTTGCCAAATCCATTTGCTGAAAAATCTGACCAATATCAACATTCCCTAAGCCAATTTGCATAGCAAAATCAGGGGTGTCGTCTTTAGTCGAAACCATCCCTTTCAATGAAATTGTACCTCCAAAGATATTGGCTGAAATATCTTCTAGTCTCACTGCTTCATTCTTAATAATAAGACTTCCCGATGCGTTTTGAAGGCGCATTTGGTCGTAATACACATCATTCGCGCTAAAATCCAATGCTAAATCAAGAAAATCAGGAATCTTGATGGCTTCACCTGATGCTTCAGGAGAAGTTTCTTCTTCAGCAACAGCAACCATAAAATCACTTACATAAAATTTAGAAGAACTAGCACTAAAACGACCTCTCAAATCTTGTTTGGCAAACATAAAGCCTAGCAAATTGTCCAACCTACCACTCGCCATGACATCGGTTTGCCCTGTTTTCATATCAAATTCTCTTAACCGAATATCTTTGTTAGAAAAACCAATATCCACCACTTTTATATCGTAAGGATGAATCAAATCTTCACTTTCAAAAACAAAGTTAGACAGCCTGAAATTTCCGTTTGCTGTAACACGCTCGTATCGTTCTTTTTCGATATCATCCATTGCAAACCTCGTTTGCAAACCTGCATTTATAATACCTGTAAGTCCAAGTGGCTCTTCAAGCGGATAAGCTCGATCGATATTCGCTAAATTGATTCTTCCTCTAGCCATCAAATCCACTTTCATATCGGTAGTTAAGTCATTTAGCTTCAACTTACCGCTAAATACATCTTCATCTATCTGAAATCCGAAATTTGGGATTTCAACAAGTGTGTTATCTATGTTTCCAACTTCATTTTCAATGTTTATCAAGAAATTGATATTGGTTACTTTTTTGGGTAAGTCAACATAGGCAAAAGACGCTTTTTCGCTACCTATATTTATGCTGAAAGCAGGAATTCTATTTTCATTATAAGCACCATTTACATTACCTTTTACAGAGAAATTCCCTGTGGTATTCACCTGATTCAAATCTGTTGCATAGGCCTCCGGAACCAAAGCCAAGAAGTTTTTGAAATCGGTACTAGGAGTTTCAAAACTCATATTGACCACAATATCTTCTTCTTGTAATTGAACAAATCCATCAAAAGCAAGCTTTAGTTGATTGATAAGTGCTTCGTTTTCTTTGAAGCTGAACTTCATCTGCTCCATATCGATACCAATTGTGGCATCTAATTGAAGCGAATGATTATCGATATAATTTGTTCCGCCCATAGAAAGTGAAATATGCGTATCTGTATGTGTATTTAAGTCGAAAAGTAGCGCGTCAAAATTACCATCGCCTCGATGATTGAAATCGTTTAATTGAAAATGAATTTTCGAAGCTTCATCTACATAAGAAAGTGAAGAATGGTTGATTTCATAGTGACTTATGTTTAATTGAAGCTCACTAGGTTCGTCAGAAGTCTCTTTTTCAGAAGTAGATTCTTTAGCAATATCGTAGTTAGCGTTTCCTAAGCTATCAATTTTGATGTTGAATCTTGCTTCATGAAGTGCAATTTCGTCCACACTAATTCCTTCACTTTTAAAAAGTTGAAGCAATCCCATTTTAGCTTCAAAAGCTCCAATGTTAGCGAGAGTGTCTCCCTCAAAAGGAACTTCATTTACGACACGAAAGCCTTTAATCTGAATAGATGCATTCGGAAAATTACGGATGAGACTTAAGTTGAGTTCATCCCAATTGACTTCGGCATATACTTGCTCATTAATTTGTTTTTTGACAATTTTTTCAATTTTACCTTTAAAAAGAAAAGGACTGATTAAAAGTAAAATAAGCAATATAGCAAGAATGCTCGCAAAAATTTTAAGTGCTTTTTTCATGTCTTAAATAGGTGTTTAATGGTTGATATGGTATTTATTTTCAAAAATTTATACAACTTTTCGAAAAGTTAAATTTGTATAAACAATAAGGTTTTAATTAAAGACCTAATAATTCTTCATTGAAGCAAAAATAAACTTTTAAAGTTTTTCTTAGCAATAAGTTTTTGTTAAGCTTGCCAAGAAAATGTAAGCGTTTAAAAAAATCTTCCTTGTATCACAAAAAATAACAGCTTGGTTTTTAAGTTCTCATATTTTTTTACTTAATTTATACAAAAATAAAAACTAACAATTATGCCTGTATTATCACAAGAAGAATTCGACAATTTAAACCAACAAATTGTTAATTTAGAAGACGAATTGAAGGACAAAAATTATGATTTAAACGAAGTCAAAGACAAAGCAGGGAGAGAAAAAAATCAGAAGACTATATTTTTAGTCATGAGTGTTGTTTTCTTTTTACTACTTGTAGCTGCAACATCTGTTTATTTTATTCAACCTGACTTACTTCAACTAGAAACTCCTATTGCCTCTGACGAGGTTGTGGTCAAACAAGCACAAATAGACGATTTTGAGTCACAAATCGCTGCGCTTGAAGCCAAAGTAGCTGAGCATGCAAAAAGCAAACATCCGTTAGATGATGGTGAATTTTATGCGGTTCAATTAGGAGCATTTAAAAAATTTAATATGCGACTTAGCTCCCCTTCTTATACTGTAATAAATAATGCAAATTTTGAAGATTTCAATCTATACACCCTAGGAGTATTTGACACGAAAGAAGAAGCTGAAAAATTAAGAGAGATTGTTAGAAGACTAAGCTTTAGAGATGCCTTTGTTGGCTACTATAAGGATGGAGTAAGAGTTGAAAAGTAAAGAACTGTAACTTTTTCAACTATCTAAAACATAATTTGCTAAACCTATTTTTACACTTTTTTTAGGCAGTCTTTAATACCAATTAAGCTACATAGGATTTGCAGTTTTCTTTTGTTGTCATAGTGAAGGGTTGTGAAGCTTGCCATCATTTAGGATTACAAACTTTTGTAAAATAAAAAAGCCTTTCCGTAGAAAAGCTCTTCGCGGTTTTACAACTTAAAACCTGAGTATTTACATACTCACAACACAACGTTTTAAAAGCGGTCTGGACGAGACTCGAACTCGCGACCCCCTGCGTGACAGGCAGGTATTCTAACCAACTGAACTACCAGACCGTTGCTTAATGCGAGTGCAAATATACAGCTGTTTTTTATTCTGACAAATATTTTTTTGCTTTTTGATGAAATTTTCAAGACCAAATAATTAACCCGCTAATTATCAATTATATAAATTTCAAAAAAAAATTATTCACCAACAAATCTTTTGTCCACAGGCATTACCGTACCACAGTTTTTGCAGGTTCTTTTGTCCAAACTGCCATAAAAATCTTTGAAATGAGAAAGAAAATCTTTTTCAACATCATGCAAGGGAAAATAAACTTCGTGCAACTTAGTATTACAGTTGTCACAAAACCACAACAAACCGTCTTTTCCTGGTAAGTCATTTCGCTTGCGTTCAATTACTAAACCAATAGAACCTTCCTTCCTTACGGGTGAATGTGGTACTTTTGCAGGGTGTAAGTACATATCTCCTGCTTTTAATTGCATGGTCTTTTTTTGGCCTTCTTCTTGAATGTGTACTTCTATTTCTCCCTCCAATTGATAAAACAACTCTTCTGTTTCATTGTAGTGGTAATCTTTTCTTGCGTTTGGTCCCCCGACAATCATCACAATATAATCTCCTGCGTCTCTGTAAAGATTTTTATTAGCAACCGGAGGCTTGAGTAAGTCCCGATTTTCTTCTATCCATTGATTTAAATTAAATGGTCTCTGAATGCTCATTATTCTTCTATTTTGTTGGTATAAATATAGGATTTATTATCAAGAATTCAAGCACAAAATCACATATCCTGCAATAAATCTTCAAAAACTTGTTTCACTATTTGAACTGTTTTAGCCTCATTGATACTAAATAACAACTTTAATCCATTTCGGGTTTGCTTCTCTTTAATTCCTACTTTAGATGGATTTTGTTGCACATACTGAATGACTTTTCTAAAGTTTTCACTTTGGAAATAATCAGATTGTTGGTCTGAAACAAAATAGGCAATCATTTTTCCTGACTTTAGCACAGTTCTTTCGAAGCCAATGCTACTCGCCATCCACTTGATGCGAACACTATCCAACAAATCTACAACTGGTGTTGGCAACGGACCAAAACGATCAATTAATTCTGCTTCAAAGGCTTGAAGTTGTTCTTCCTCTTCTAACTCATTAAGTTTGGTGTATAAATACAGTCTTTCCTTAATGTTGTTGATGTAGTCATCAGGGAACAAAATTTCTATATCCGTATCTATTTGGGTTTCTTTTACAAAAACCTTCGTCGCTGAACTATTTTCTTCTTCGTAAAGCTCTTTGAATTCGTTTTCCTTCAATTCTTCGATGGCTTCATTGAGGATTTTTTGGTAGTTATCGAATCCGATTTCATTGATAAACCCACTTTGCTCTCCTCCTAGCAAATCTCCCGCACCACGAATTTCAAGGTCTTTCATCGCAATTTCAAAGCCACTTCCTAAGTCAGAGAATTGCTCTAAGGCGTCGATTCGCTTTCTTGCATCGGGAGTCATGGCAATAGGTGGTGGTGTAATTAAGTAACAAAATGCTTTTTTATTGCTTCGCCCTACTCGACCACGCATCTGATGAAGGTCGGAAATACCAAAATTGTTGGCGTTATTGATGAAAATTGTATTAGCATTGGTTACATCAAGACCACTTTCTATAATTGTGGTAGCAACCAATACGTCAAATTCGTTATTCATAAAACTCAACATTAATTGCTCGAGTTTTTTTCCGTCCATTTGTCCGTGACCAATCCCCACCTTTGCATTAGGTACCAAGCGTTGAATCATTCCCGCTACTTCTTTAATGTTTTCAATTCTATTATGAATAAAGAACACCTGCCCTCCTCGTTGCACTTCATAAGAAATACCGTCTCGAATTAATTCTTCTGAAAATCTGATTACGTGGGTTTCAATAGGATATCTATTTGGTGGCGGAGTTTTGATGGTAGATAAATCTCGTGCAGCCATCAACGAAAACTGCAACGTCCTTGGGATTGGAGTGGCAGTAAGCGTGAGTGTATCAACATTTTCTTTGATTAGCTTTAGCTTGTCTTTTACGGCTACGCCAAATTTTTGCTCTTCGTCGATGACTAAAAGTCCTAAATCTTGAAACTTCACAGACTTATTGACCAATTGGTGTGTCCCTATAATAATGTCTATTTTTCCTTGCTCTAAATCTTCCAAAATCAGTCTTTTTTCTTTGGCGGTTCGAAAGCGATTGAGGTAATCTACACGCACGGGGAAATCTTTTAAACGCTCTGAAAAAGACTGATGATGCTGAAACGCCAAAATAGTCGTAGGCACCAAAACAGCTACTTGCTTACTGTTGTCAACCGCTTTGAAAGCAGCTCGAATAGCAACTTCTGTTTTTCCAAAACCAACATCGCCACATACTAATCTATCCATTGGTTGCTGGCTTTCCATGTCTTTTTTGACAGCTTCTGTCGCTGAACTTTGGTCTGGCGTATCTTCATAAATAAAAGAGGCCTCTAACTCGTGTTGCAAATATGAATCTGGAGCAAATGCATAGCCTTTTTCTAACCTTCGCTTTGCATATAATTTGATTAAGTCAAATGCTATTTGCTTGACTTTAGTTTTAGTTTTTTGTTTTAAAGCCTTCCATGCTTTGCTTCCAAGCTTATAGATTTTTGGTGGTTTACCGTCTTTTCCATTGAACTTTGAAATTTTATGCAACGAATGAATGCTCAAATAAAGTATATCTCGTTCGCCGTAAATCAACTTGATGGCTTCTTGCATTTTTCCTTCAACATCTATCTTTTGAAGTCCTGCGAATTTTCCAATGCCGTGGTCGATGTGCGTTACAAAATCCCCTATTTCTAAGCTTGTCAACTCTTTTAGAGTAAGCGCCTGTTTTTTGTGAAAAGAATTTTTTAGGTGGAATTTGTGGTAACGTTCAAATACTTGGTGATCGGTATAACAAACAAGCTTCAAGTCTTCATCTATAAAGCCTTGGTATAATGGATGGACAATAGTCGAAAAATTCACCTCCCAATTCTGATCGGTAAAAATATCTCTTAATCGCTTTGCTTGAGATTCGCTTACACAAGCGATGCAAGTTTGAAAACCTTTGGCTTGAAGTTCATTTAGATTTTCGTGAAGTAAGGAAAACTGCTTATTAAAACTCGGTTGCGCATGCTGATTGCCTTCCATTTTGATGGAATCTTCAAAATAAGCTTTAGTGCCAAATTGAGTAACCGAAAATGTAGTCAATTGTTCAACAAAAACTTCTCCTGTAAGAAACATATCCTCAGGCGAAGCGTGCTTGATTTCTTTATTTAGTTCGCTATAAGCTTTCTGTGCACGACCAAAAAGCTCATTTAGTTGACTTTTTACAAAATGAGCATCTTTTACTAGAATATGTGTTTCGGACTTGATGTACGACAAAAAACTTTCCCGAATTTCGGTACTAGATTTTGATTCCATATTCGGCATGATGCTAACTTTTTTCTTTGTAGTTGTTGAAAGTTGTGTTTCCACATCAAAGCAACGTATGCTATCTACTTCATCTCCGAAAAACTCTACTCGATAAGGCTGGTCGTTACTGTAAGAAAACACATCTATAATTCCTCCTCGCATAGAGAACTCGCCTGGTTCAGAAACAAAATCTACTCGTTTGAATTGATATTCAAAGAGAACTTCATTGATAAAATCTGAGGAAACTTCTTCGCCTACACTTAGTTTTAGGGTTTTTTGATCAAGCACTTTTTTAGTGACTACTTTTTCGACTAAAGCCTCGGGATAAGTAAGAATTACAGAAGGTTTCTTTTTGGCATTTAGACGATTCAACACTTCTGAACGCAAAAGAATATTGGCATTGTCTGTCTCCTCTATTTGGTATGGTCTTCGGTAGCTTGCAGGATAGAATAAAACTTGCTTGTCATTAATCAGATGCTCCAAGTCATTCAAGTAATAACCCGCCTCTTCTTTGTCGTTTAGAATAATTACTAGTGGTTTGTCAGTTTTTTTAAAAAAAGAGGAAACGACTAATGAAAACCCTGAACCTACAAATGAAGTAAGGTGAATTTTAGGTGAAAGTTGTTTGTTGTTT
>SKIG01000164.1 GCA_007116535.1 Psychroflexus sp. | reverse complement strand
TTTTTTTTTAAACAAAAGACACTAAGAACCTGCCTGAATGCTCGGCAGGCAGGGGCACAAAATACACAAAGCGTATCAAAAACAAATTAATATAAATCAAATTCACGCTACAAATAATATCCTATTTGCTTACAAAACAAAAATCCCGCATTAGATGCGGGATTTTTAATTATAAAAGTCATTCTACTTAGCTTTTTCAGCTGTCAACTCTGCAATTTTAACGATAACCTCTGTTGCTTTTACTATACTTTCAAATGGGACATATTCATACCTTCCATGAAAATTGTGTCCACCCGCAAATATATTTGGACAAGGTAAGCCCATATAGCTTAATTGCGAACCGTCTGTTCCTCCACGAATTGGTTTGATAATCGGTGTAATTCCTAAGGATTTCATAGCTTCTTCAGCAGTATCTACTACATGCATTACGGGTTCAACTTTTTCTCGCATGTTAAAATATTGATCTTTAATTTCAACTTCAAGGCTAGTTTCACCATACTTTGTTTTAAATTTATCTACCAAATCAAGGATAAACTGCTTTTTGTCATGAAATAAATTTCTGTCATGATCGCGAATAATGTAATGAAGGTGAGTGTCTTCAACTTCACCATTTACAGACGAGAGATGAAAAAAACCTTCTCTTCCTTCAGTAAATTCAGGCGTTTGTTCTAAAGGCATTTGTTGGATAAACTCAGCTGCGCGATACATACTATTGATCATTTTTCCCTTGGCGTAACCCGGATGAACAATTTTACCATTAAATTTTATGGAAGCAGAGGCTGCATTGAAGTTTTCATACTCTAGTTCACCTAGTTGACTTCCATCCATTGTATATGCCCATTCAGCGCCAAACTTTTCAACATCAAAATGATGCGCACCACGACCAATTTCTTCGTCAGGAGTAAAACAAACACGAATTTTACCATGTTTGATTTCAGGATTTTCTATAAGGTATTTCATAGCTGAGACAATTTCAGTTATTCCTGCCTTGTCATCGGCTCCTAATAAAGTTGTACCATCTGTAGTAATCAAAGTTTGCCCTTTATACAACAGCAAATCTTCAAAATAAGATGGTGATAGAACAATATTTTGCTCTTTGTTTAAGACTATGTCTTTACCATCGTAATTCTCATGAATTTGCGGTTGTACATTAGTCGCTGTAAAATCAGGACTTGTATCAAAGTGAGAGACAAAACCAATACATGGTACCTCATGCGAAACATTGGATGCTAAAGTTGCCATGACGTAGGCTTTTTCGTCGATGCTTACCTCTGTCATTCCTATCGCCTTTAATTCATCTTTCAGCACAGTAGCCAACTTCCATTGTTTTTCAGTACTTGGAGTTGCGGTAGATGAAGCATCACTTTGGGTATCTATCTTTACATAGCGAAGAAAACGCTCTAATATTTCTTGTTTGTTCATTAAATTTTAAATTTTCCGTAAAAATAAGAATGCTAAAAGAATTTGAAGATTAATTAATTTAAATTTTTTGGTTTGATTTAACCAAAATTTTATATAGCACTTGGTGCTTTGCTTGTCACTTCGAACGGTAAAAATAGGGCGCATCCCGTTATATAACTAATGCTTAGGAATAACTCCAGGTAATAATATGGGAAAAACGTAATTGTCTTAATCAATCACCTATAATTTCAGATTATCCAAAAACTCTATATCTTATATTCCTCGATAAAAACTATCTTTGCGCCCATGAAATTTACGTTAGCAGCAAATGATCCGCTTTCTAATGCGAGAGCGGGAGAAATAAGTACCGATCACGGCAAAATTCAAACGCCAATTTTTATGCCTGTCGGAACTATAGGAACGGTAAAAGGGGTTCACCAAGATGAATTAAAAGATGAAATCAATGCCGATATCATCCTTGGGAACACCTATCACTTATACCTTCGACCACAAACTGATATTCTGCGAAAAGCGGGAGGACTTCATAAATTCATGAATTGGGACAGAAATATACTGACTGATTCGGGTGGTTACCAAGTTTATTCTCTATCTGCTAACAGAAAAATCAAAGAAGAAGGAGTCAAATTCAAATCACATATCGATGGTTCTGCTCATTGGTTTACCCCTGAAAATGTGATGGATATACAAAGAGAAATTGGTGCCGATATTATCATGGCTTTTGATGAGTGTACACCTTACCCATGCGACTATAACTATGCAAGACGCTCCATGCACATGACACACCGATGGTTGGAACGCTGCATCACTCAACTCAAAAAAAGTCCTGCTTTATACGGGTATGAACAAACTCTCTTCCCGATTGTGCAAGGAAGCACTTACAAAGATTTGCGTCAGCAATCAGCAGAATACATCGCTTCTGTTGAAGCAGAAGGCAATGCTATTGGAGGACTATCTGTCGGGGAACCAGATGACGAAATGTACGCAATGACTGATGTGGTAACATCAATTTTACCAAAGGATAAGCCACGTTATTTGATGGGAGTTGGCACACCTATCAATTTACTAGAAAATATATCATTAGGAGTAGATATGTTTGACTGTGTAATGCCTACTCGAAATGCAAGAAATGGAATGTTATTTACTGCTCACGGAACTATCAATATTAAAAATCTAAAGTGGAAAGACGATTTTTCACCCATAGACGAGATGAGGATCACTTGGGTAGATACCTACCACACAAAAGCATACTTAAGACACTTATTTAGCGTTAATGAATTACTAGGCAAACAGATTGCTACTATTCATAACCTTGGTTTTTATCTTTGGTTAGTCAGAGAAGCAAGAAAACATATCATAGCTGGTGATTTTAGAGCTTGGAAAGACAAGATGGCCAAACAAATGGCAAATAGATTATAATGCTTAAAATTTTAGATTGGTACATACTAAAGCGATACATCTTCACATTTGTGATGTTGACAATACTTTTTGTACCTATTGGAATCATTATCGATTTTTCTGAAAACGTAGACAAAATTATCACCAACGAGGCTCCGCTAGACGAAGTGCTTCGTTACTACGGAAACTTTACAATTTATTTTGCTAATTTGTTGTTTCCTATCTTACTTTTCTTGTCCGTTATTTGGTTTACTTCTAAGCTAGCTAACAACACCGAAATTGTGGCATTTTTTAGTTCAGGAGTTTCATTCACACGTTTCCTTCGCCCTTATTTGATAGGCTCTACATTGGTATGTATTATAGCTATTGTATTCAGCATGCTGATTGTGCCATCAGCAAGTGAAGGCTTTAATGAATTTAAGTTTGAATATCTTAAAAGAGAAAAAAACAAAGGAAATTATTCGCCTGAAGTATACCGTCAGATTAATGATAATGAAGTCATTTACGCAAGAAACTTCAACAAAAACAATCGGACAGCTACTAATTTTACGCTTGAGTATTTTGAAGGAAATGAATTAAAACACAAAATCAAGTCCGATAGAATCAATTTCAACAAAGATTCTACATTTACACTGACTAATTATATAATGCGAATTGTTGGAGAGGATGACGATATTTTTATAAAGAGTCCAAAATTAGACACTGTTTTTGGTTTTGAATTTGATGAATTGATGCCTGTTTCCTACATCGCAGAAACCTATAACTACTTCGAGTTACGAGACTTCATAGCACAAGAAAAAAGACGTGGTTCACCAAATATTAATCGCTACCAAGTAGTTGCCTACAGGCGTTGGAGTATTCCTGTTTCTGCATTTATTTTGACTTTGATAGCCGTTTCAGTTTCAGCTATCAAACGACGCGGGGGAATGGGACTAAATTTAGCAATCGGTGTTGTCATTGGATTCTCTTACATTTTTATAGATAAAGTTTTTGGAAGTATTGCGGAAGAATCTACATTTTCACCATTAATAGCTGTATGGTTTTCTAATGTTGCTTTTGGAATACTTGCCATTTATTTACTTCAGAAGGCAAAACGATAAATTTGAGATTACCAATTCACTATATTTTCTGTTGAAATATTTTTGTTAATTGTAAATAAATTTTTTCTTTGCCGAAGTAAAATAGTAGTATTTTAGCTAATTATTCAAATCAAAAATAACACCTATGAGTACCAAAAAAGGGAAAGTCGAAGATATTATCGAACAAAAGTTCTTAGAACACAGAAAAGTATTTTTAAACGGTCAAGTAGACGGAAAATCTGCAAAACATGTAATTGATCGCTTGCTTTATTTAGACATGATTAGTCATGAAGAAATTGAATTAATCATCAATAGCCCCGGAGGTTACGTAACGGATGGTTTTGCAATTTATGACACTATGAAGTCTATTAAAAGTCCTGTAGCTACTGTTTGTTCAGGCTTAGCGGCTTCTATGGGTTCAATTTTACTTTCGGCAGGAGAAAAAGGAAGAAGATTCATCCAACCTCATGCAAAAGTGATGATTCATCAACCAATGGGTGGTGCTCGAGGTCAAGCTTCAAATATAGAAATTCAAGCTAAAGAAATCCTGAAAACAAAAGAACTAAGTGCAAAAATTTTAGCAGACAATTGTGAGCAAGAATTTGACAAAGTAATGAAAGATTTTGCGAGAGATTATTGGATGGATGCAGAAGAATCGCTTGCATATGGTATTGTAGACCATCACTACGCTGACAAAAAATAGCAAAATCAGTTGTAAATTTAGCACTTAAACTAAATTGTGCAATCAATGCAAATTCAGAAAGTTTCCCTTGAAAAGGTCATTCCTCTTAGGCATAAAATTCTTAGGAAAGGTAGACCTTTAGAAACTTGTTACTTTGTAGACGATAATTTAGAGGGAACCTTTCACCTTGCAGCGATTCAGAAGGATAAAATAATAGGTATCGCCACATTTATTCCTAAAGAATTAAAAGATTTCTCAGGAAAACATATGCAACTAAGAGGGATGGCTGTTGATGAATCCGCTCAACAAAAAGGAGTAGGTAAGCAAATTATGCACTACGCATTTGAATTATTATCAACCGAGGGTTTTGATTTGCTTTGGTGCAACGCAAGAGAGACAGCTGCTAATTTCTACAGAAAATTAGCATTTAAACAACTTGGAGAAAGTTTCGACATACCATCAGTTGGTATTCACTTCAAGATGTGCAAACAACTAAAATAATAAGTTTTTGAAACGATTAGACTTTATTAAAGCTCTTGCAATCAGCGGATTATCGATACCGCTTCTACCCTATTTTCAGAATGTTTCAAATGTTGACAAGATAGATGAAAAAGCACTGAAAAGACTGATGGGCATAGAAACAGACCACTTAGTTGCTTTCGAAGACACTTTCTTAGAAGAAAAAACACTTTCAGCCTTTCGCAGTCTAAAAAAAGCTGCTTCTAAAGATGGAATTGACATAAAAATAGTTTCAGGTTTCAGAAGCTTTCAAAGACAAAAAGAAATTGTAGAATCTAAACTTGATTTTTGGAAAAAGAAAGGATATTCCACATTAGAAGCCTATCAAAAAATAACTGTTTTTTCATCTATTCCGGGAACATCTCGCCATCATTGGGGAACAGATATAGATTTAATTGATAACTCCTCCACTCTTCCCGAAGGAGATTTACTGATTCAAAAAAACTATGCTAAAAATGGAGCTTTCTACAATTTTTCTCAGTGGATGCAAGAAAATGCAGCTGATTATGGTTTTTATCTAACTTATCCTGAAGACGAAAATAGAAGTGGGTTTGCTTTTGAACCATGGCATTTCAGCTACCGAGATGCTTCGTTAAAAAACTTGAAAAGTATAGATTTTGAAGCTTTGCAAAGTGAGTTAACAAAACGCAATATTAAAGGCTTCAATGAACTTCCAAATGACTTTTTACCAAAGTACCTGAAAGACTATATGTATGGCATAAACCCTATGCTGATGCCCTAGCTGTTTTTTCTTTAAAAAATATCATATCTTCAACAAAAATAAAAAATTCCTGAGTATGGTATAGCTTTTGAAATAGATATTTCATATAACACCACACATTGAAAAGAAGAGAATTCATACAAAAACTTGCACTTGCTTCACTTTCATTGAAGTTAATTCCCTTTGGTATATCAAATTTTTCTGACATTCGATTTTCTTTGGAACATGTCATGGGAATTGACAATTCACATTTAGCAGCTTACAGTAATACATTAATGGAATTCAATACGCTTCAATCTTACCGAAAAATGAAAGAAGCAGCTGTAAGTGATGGTATTCAACTACAAGCCATCAATGCTTTCAAAAGCTTTTCGCATGAACAAAATGTTTTTGAAAATGAGCTCTTTCATTACTTAGACAGAGGAAAAACCATTTTAGATGCCTACAAAATAGTGACAGAGTACGTTCCAATCCCCGGAACTTCACGCTATCATTGGGGTACAGATGTAGATTTTATCGATTTGAATGTAGACATACCTCACGGATATGTAATTGATGAAGAACATTTCCTTCCCGGAGGAATGTTTTATCACTTAACACAATGGCTTCAACTGAATGCGCATCAATATGACTTTCATCAACCTTACACAGACGATGTTTATCGTAAGGGTTTTGGGTATGAACCATGGCATTATAGTTATCAACCTGTTGCTTCGAGAATTATTAAACAAATAAATATCAATGAATTAGTTGAAAAAATTCATACTACTCAATTAGAAGGATTAGATCTTATTCCCGATAGCTTTTTGCCAAATTATATTGAAGATTTTATGTTTGGCATCAACAAGGAGTTGTTATATTTTTGATTCTAATAGGCTTGAAAAACCTCATATTACATTACTTAGCTCACTTTCCTTGCCAATAGCTTTAGAATGCTTATTTTTGTTCTCTTAATATTTCAACATGAACAAAAAAGTTATTTTAACCATTTTAGATGGTTGGGGTATCGCTCCAAATAAAGAAGTTTCAGCCGTCGATCATGCAAACACACCAACCATGGATCGTTTAATTTTAACTTATCCACACGCAACCTTAAGAACCGATGGATTGCATGTTGGCCTTCCCGAAGGACAAATGGGTAATTCTGAAGTAGGTCACATGAATCTTGGTGCAGGAAGAATCATTTACCAAGATTTGGTAAAAATCAACATGGCTGTAGAAAAAAATAGCCTAAAAGACGAAGAAGTACTTAAAAATGCGTTTGCCTACGCTAATGAAAATAAAGTTGCTGTTCATTTTCTTGGATTAGTTTCAGACGGAGGTGTGCATTCTCATATCAACCATTTAAAGGGCTTAGTAAGGGCAGCGAATCAAG
>SKIG01000204.1 GCA_007116535.1 Psychroflexus sp. | reverse complement strand
CAAACTGAGTTTCAAACTTTAGTGATTGGTTTTAGAACACTTGGGAGTGCTGAGTTATTTGATGTAACGGAGTCTCCAAACCGTATTTTAACTTACGCAAAAATAAATTAAAAGATTTTTTCAAAAAATACTGAGCCGTTTCTATTTCTTTAAAACGGCTTTTTTGTATTTATTTTTTCATAGTGCACGACAAAAAAATGAATTTCACCAAAAATGAAATATCCAAATTGAAAATTTAAAAATTAATAGGAAGGGGATTTATCCCGTTTACAATATACACCAAATAAAATGGCTTTAGCCAAAAACGCTATATAATCCTAAGGAATTTGGCTAAAGCCAATTTTTCGTTCCCAATTATTTATCCCGATTTGAAAATCGGGACTATTGATTTTAAATTCCGTCAAATAATTCAATCCCGAAGGGATGACATAATTATAAAATTTGATAATGATACATTAAAACCCTGTAAGGGTGACATGATTATGTGTCATGAAATAAAACCAATTTATTTTAGGATACAACAAAAAAATAAATACTCTATAATTCATTGATTTTCAATGAATATCAATTTTTGTCATGTACTTTATTATTTTTTAATCAACTTTTGAAAGCCAACCTGAGTTTCATTTTTTAATTGAACTAGGTAAATACCTGAGTTTAATCCATCGAGAGAAATATTCATTTTAGCTTCTGATCCATCGCTTTTCCAATAGCCTAGACTTCTTCCATTCATATCAAACAAGCTAATTTCTGTTACTTCAATTGAAGGTAATGCAATTGTAATGATGCTTTCAGTAGGATTAGGATACATAGTAAAATCAGTTGCTTCAAAAGTTTCATTAGTCAATGTTTCATTTGTAAACACAAGGCTAAAACGTAAAATATGCTGAGAAGCGGGAACAGCTTCAATAATATCAAATGAATAATCGGTTTCAGAATTTAACTCAATCAAGACATTTAGATAGTTGTCTTTCAAATAAACTGACTTTTCCGATAAAATTTCTGTACTAAAATGATAAGTTCCTTGGCCGGTTTGGTTAAGAAATAAAGGGATTTCTAATTGTGAGTCAAATGCAAAACACCCGATAGAAAATAAGGCATTGCCTTTTACAAGCGCTAGATTTTCATTAGGATTTCCCAATTTTGCTGCATCTAAATCAGAGACTTCATTGGAATAAATATCATTCAATCTAACTCGAACTACTTCAATAGTTTGATTTTCTTGTTGTAATTTTAGGTCAATAATTTCGTCTTCATCAGAATTAAAAACGCTTGTTGGGTTTTCTTCAACGGATTTAGCACTTTCTGAGAATGTAAGCGATGGAGAGCCTGATACACTCAGGTTATTTCGGATAAAAAAACCTTGTCCCGGCATTAAAAAATTGTTTGCATCTGAACCTGCCATCAAATTAAAACCTGATGGCAACTCAATTGTTGCAAAGCCACCTTGTGTGTTTAAACTAGGATCCCATATATAATAATAGGAATTGTTTACATCAGCCGAATACGTCAATTGATTCATATTGACAACGCTAGGGTAGGGATTGCCTACAAAGCTAAATTGGGCATCACCTTGTGCTAAAGTTGCGCTGTAGTTTCCTGTATGCAATATTCCTACTGAACGTAAAATAGTATTTGTCGGCGAAGAATTAGCATTACTCAAATCTATTTGACGATCTCCTCTAACAAAGATACGGTAGGCTTTTCCTGCTTCAATGGTGTTTATATCTGTATTATTAATGGCTTCCCAAGCCATGCCACCACTTTGATTAGTTTCATCGTGATCAAACACAAAAAGAGAAGGATTTCCTGTGATATTCACATCAAACCCATTGCTTCCTGCTGAAGAACCTGTGATGTGTGTTCCAAAGCCTTCAGGAGAAAGTCCATCTTCCTGCCAATTATTATAAATAGGTTCGTCACTAGTAACTGACGAAGAAACCATTCGAAATGCCTTTCTATTTTGTTCTTCTGCAGGCGCCCAACGTTGTACCTCTACTTTAGCTGAAATATTTGCTACTGAAGGAACTTCATCTAATTGACCTAGTAAATTGCCATTATGAAGAAAACGCAGTAATCCATCTCCTGAAATACCTTCTTCAATTTTTAGACGATTTCCAATTTCAAGAATTGCATTTTCTTCGATGAAAATATCTTTAGCTTTTGCTTGTTTGGTAAGAGTTGAAGAATTATTTAGTACAAACCAAGAGTCGTCTTCTGTTGAAACTTCTTGAGGATTCCTAGGTGACCAAACCCAATCCTTAAAAATAAATCCATTCAAACGAATTTGAAAATTATCTATCGCTGTAAAGACACCTCCATCATCGGTTGTTTCAATTATGATTCTAAAAGGTTCGGAGATATTTCCAATGGGAATCCTAATTTCTTCCCACTCATTTACATCATCATCTAATGTAAGAATTTCAACGGGAGAATCTGCATTTTCTTGGAGTAAAATTCGGGTAGTATTATGCTGACCACTATTTAAAGGTTGAATAAAATAAAATCCAACTTCTAAGTCAATATTTTCGTCATTTTCAAAATAAGGAGACACCAATCCAATCACATCACCAAGATTATCTGAAATAAATGCTGCCATTCTACCTCCACTAATTGGCATTGTGGTAGTTGAGTTGTGTGAAATTCCAATTTGGTATCCCCAAAAGGAATCTCCTGAATTATTCACAGACCAACATCCACCTGAGTTTGGGTTGAAATTTTCTGTAAAAGGAATGGCGTTAACAACTCCGCACTCGGTGGTAAATTCTATGGAATTCCAAAGACTTGTTTCACTTCCGCAGTTACTTTTTACGAATAGGTCATAATTGGTAATAGGGCTTAAATCAGAAAGAATTAATTCATTTAATTCAAAAGCTACACTTCCTTCCAAAATCGGTTCGTACTCTTCAGGATTTTTACCAGGTTCCATTAATGCATAAAGATATCCATCGGTTGAGTATATAGAATTTTGCCATTCAATACTTGCTGTTGTAGAGGTCACATTTTCTATCTCAAGTTCAAGAGGACTCACACAAGTAACAGGAGTAGGGGATAAGCCTGAAACTATAAGGGTGTAAGCTTGACTTCCCGTAACAAGACTGCCTTTGTGAGAGACTTCGATGGTATAGGTGCCTTCCGCAAGAGGGATTTCAATTTTTTCAAAATTATCGACATCATTTACCCCTGTTGTATTGGAATCTACGCCTGTAAGTTTCCATGGGAAAAATTCGTCAACACCTTGTGTGATTTTTATGTCTAAGTCGTTGACTATTCTTGGGGTTGGGTCATTCAAATTTATGTTAAGGTCATCATGAATATCAGTCCATGAAATAGAAGCTACCAGGGGATCAACTCCGTTTGAATATACTTCTATAGAATAAGTATCTTCATCGTTAAGGATTTTTTCATCGACTAAGCTTGAGTTTTGGTTATTTAAAATAAGTTTAGCTGCATTTTCAGCATTCATAATTCCCCATCCAAAAATAGCATCAGGTCCCGTCATTCCTGCATCGTCTGCGGTATGTAAGAGCATTCCTTTAATCGTTGCCGAAAGAGCAAGATTTCCTATTTCTCGTTCGTATAATTCTTGTAAAAGCAATGCCGCTCCCGATACATTTGGAGCAGCCATAGAAGTGCCTGACTTTAGTCCATAGGCATTGTCATTGGCACTTTCGGTGGAAAGAATAAAAGTGCCAATTCCTGTAATATCGGGTTTTATACGTAAGTCGTCTGTTGGTCCTTGGCTTGAAGAAGTAGCAATTTCGGCGCTTATGAGATCTCCTTTTGGTGTGCGAACTGCATTCACCGCATTAGCAACTACAAGCGTGTTTTTAGATGTTTTTGCTCCGGTTAGTTTATCATATTCAGGTTTGCTAGGGTCAAGCGGATCGTCATTAAAACTTCCATTACCAATATTTCCTGCTGAAGTAACATGCAAATGGTATGGATCAGAATAGGTGATTAAATCCCAATTTCTTGATCTGTTGTTGTATGATCCGAATATATTAGATTGTCCTGTCGTTTGAAGTTCGCTAGCAGAAAGCCCATAAGAATGATTAGAAACAAGAATACCTTCGCCTATTAAATCAAAGGCCTCTTGCTCAGCATCAAAAAAGTCATAAGCTATAATTTCATCGATATTATTTGCTCCGCCCCGAACATCAAACCGATTACCTTTGGCAACAATTGTTCCTGTAACATGAGTAGCATGGCTATCTAAAGAATATGCTGAAATACCCTCTCCGATAGTTATTTTTGATTTGCTATGATTGTCCTGAAATTCATTGTGACTAATTCTTGCATGACCACCATCCCATACATACACCTTTAATCCACTTCCTGAGAGATTTAAATTTAGTAATTGGTTATCTTGTAATTGGGTAATTCGCGTATATGCTGCAGCTCGTGTGTTATCGGGATACAGAAAAATAGGTTCCCCGTTGATTACATCGTAAATTGCTCGGGTTATTCCATTTTCATCTTTACCTATAAGCGGAATATTGTTTGCCCTTGCAAATGAACGAACACGTGCAGATTTTGCCGCAAGCTCAGCTTTCAAATCTTCTAAAACTGATGGAGGGAGATTGTTTGAAGAATTTTCATTCATCCACCTCACTTGTTCAGGAGTTTGAGCAAAACAGCAAAAACTGATTAATGTAAATAATATAAATCGATACATTCACTCATTTAAAAAATAAATGACAAAAATACCTTTTATATAACAAATGTACTTCTGAAAATAACGATTTAACTATTAACAAATCATCATCTTATCACTCCACTTGGAAAAACCACAGGACTTTCAAAACCATTTTTGGAAATACTTGAAACTCCAAAATAAAAATTGTCTACTACAATTCCCTTCAATTCAAATGAATTAACTTTCCCAAGTTTTCTACTATGTTGCCAATAAGGTGAAGTAGTGTCACGCCAATATACTTTATACCCAAGTATTGAATCATCGTCAGTTGTATCCCATGTAATTTGAGTATCTCCTTGCATGATTCCACCAATTTTCACATTCTTAGGAGGGGGAGCCGACCAAGCCAAACTTGCCATATTTATAGCATTGACAGCAGTAAGTTTTGCCGCATAATCAAAATCTACAAAGTCAATTACATCGCCATAGAAAGTGCCATTTTCTGTTCTAATATCTTGGTGTTGGCGATCGTATTTTTCGTGTGCTTCCATAATTCTTATGGCAGGGTAACCAACATCAGCAAAAGGTTTGTGATGCCCTCCACGACCAAATCTATCAAGACGATATATTAGTATAGGGTTTATTTCTGGCATGTATTTTTTGGTTGTTGTATAGACATATCTTCCCAATTGTCTTGAATCGCTGTCAACTTCGCCACCGTAAAAGCGTTTCATTTGTCTATCTCTTTCAGTTTCAAGAGGATTATGTGCTTCCGCAAAAATTCGGAAACTACGGTTGTCTATAACACCATCTTGACCTTCAATATTACC
The DNA here is from genome assembly GCA_007116535.1 of Psychroflexus sp. GTDB lineage: Bacteria > Bacteroidota > Bacteroidia > Flavobacteriales > Flavobacteriaceae > Psychroflexus. Next base: position 1,752 of record SKIG01000204.1, on the reverse strand, counting down.
AATCATGTCGTTATTAAACACACCTATCATATCCCAATTTTTTTCTTTTGCGTATTCAGCTAGAAAAATCCCTCCAAATAAACCTTGTTCTTCGCCGGATAAACCGACATAAGCAATACTATTTTCAAATGAATATTTGCTTAAAACACGAGCAGCTTCAATAGTTCCTGCCATTCCTGAAGCATTGTCATTTGCTCCAGGAGAATCAATTTCAAAGTCGTTTACATCGCTTGCCCGAGAATCTATGTCTCCTGACATCATGATTATACGATTGGGATTTTTTGTACCTCGTTGAATAGCTACTACATTTACCACATAAGTTTCAAAAGGTACTCTATTTCCCATTTCCTTAGTAGCCAAACCTCTTTGGTAGAAAACTTCTAAGCATCCACCACATTCAGCAGATATTTTTTCAAATTCTGCCCTTATCCATCGCCTTGCGGCACCAATCCCTCTTGTCTCACTAAGTGTATCGCTGAAGGTATGTCTAGTGCCAAAATCAACTAAAGTTTGAACGTCATTTTGAATTCTTTCAGCATTTACTGACTCAATGATAGTATATATATCTTGTTCTGATTGGGCATTCATTAATGAAACTGATAATACAAAACATAAGAGTATGATTTTTTTCATGTTATATAATTTTAAAATTGAATACCAAAATACAAATGAAAGTGCTGAACTAAAGCAAATAAAAAAAAAAAAAAAAAATGATATTATACACTTAAAATTAATCTTCCGTCAATTCCAAAAACAAGGACTCTAAACTTTGCGTCTTTTTCTTAAGTTCAATGATTTTAAGTCCGTTGTCGTAGGCAAAATCGAAAACACTACTACGCATATCTTCATTGGACTCAAAATAAAGCAAGTAGTTGAAACCGCTTGGATTTTCGATCTTCTTTATTTTTGGTAGTTGTTCCAAAGCAACTTCTTCAATTCTATAATTGAATTCTACTTCAATGATCTGAAGATTATTGTCTTCTTGTTGAAGCATTTTGTCGGCTACAATTTTTCCATCTTTGATGATAATTGCTCGGTCGCACATTGCTTCAACTTCTTGCATGATGTGTGTCGAAAGTAAAATAGTTCGTTTTCCGGCTAAATTTTTAATCAAACTTCGTATGCCAACTAACTGTTTTGGGTCTAGTCCTGTTGTTGGTTCATCGAGAATAAGTATATCAGGTTCGTGCAACAAAGCTGCTGCCAAACCAACACGTTGGCGGTAACCTTTAGAGAGTGCTTCAATTTTTTTGTGAGCTTCTGGAGACAATCCTGTTAACTCGATAACCTCTTTAATTTTCTCTTTATCAATTTGATGAATAGATGCGTTGAAAGTGAGGTATTCCCTTACAAACATTTCTTCGTAAAGAGGGTTATTTTCAGGTAGGTAGCCGATTTTTCTTTTCGCTTCCAAGGGGTTAGTTTCAGGATTTATACTTTGGATACTAATTTGACCTTCGTCTGGAGAAATAATTCCTGTAATCATTTTCATAGTCGTTGATTTTCCGGCTCCATTAGGTCCAAGAAAACCAACTATTTGTCCTGAAGGAACTTCAAAACTGAGTTCGTTTACAGCTTTCTTCTCTCCATATGATTTTGAAACTTTATATAAACTAATCGACATGCGCTTTTTGTTTCAAAAATAATGGATATATTCAAATATTATGGTATCGCATAGATAAGATTTAATATGTTTAAAAGATTAAGTCTTAAACTTAAATCAAACTTCAACTTTTTTTATCAAAAAAACTT
>SKIG01000078.1 GCA_007116535.1 Psychroflexus sp. | reverse complement strand
GAGGGTTACACTTGGTTTGTGATGAATGAAGGTGAAGTTCCATTTTTTAATACACCTGTTGCTTCCTCATTTGTAGATGAAGACACTAATTTTGCACTATTGACAAATTTATTACCAAATACAACCTACGACTTCTACGTACAAAGCTTCTGTTTTTTTGGCGAAAGTGAAATTCAGAATTTTGAAAGATTTACCACTTTAGAGGAATGTCTAGCTTCCGATAGTATTGAAGTAACAGCTATCACAGAAACAACTGCTCAGGTTTCTTGGTTATCAGTAAGCAATGCTAGTGAATACAATTGGTTCTTGTACAATGAGGGGGATGATGTAGCAACTAGTACCCCAATTCAATCTGGAGAAACCAATGACAATTTAATTTTACTAGGAGATTTACTGCCAAACACTTCTTACTTTGTAGTAGTTCAATCTGATTGTTTACTCAATGAAAGCGATTTGTCTGACCAAGTACTATTTTCCACTTTAGAAGAGTGTTTTGCTCCTGAAAACATAATAATTAGTCAGCTAAATTCGATAAAAGCTGAAGTTTCTTGGGATGAAGTAAGTAATGCAAGTGGAGGTTATAACTGGTTCTTGTTCAATGAAGGAGATAGTGTTGGGGTAGATTCGCCTCTTCAATCAGGGGATACTACAAGTAATTCAATCTCATTGAGTAATTTAGCTCCTGAAACTAGCTATTTTGTTATAATTCAATCGGATTGTTCAGTAAATGAAAGCGATTTCTCTGGAGAAATACCATTCACTACCTTAGAGGAATGTTTAGCACCTCAGAGCATACAAGTAACTGAAATTACAGAAACTACAGCAGAAGTTTTTTGGGATGAAGTAACAAATGCAAGCGGAGGCTACAATTGGTTCTTGTTTAATGAAGGGGATGATGTTAGCGTAGATTCTCTAACTCAGTTTGGAAATACTTTGGAGACCGATATAATTCTAAGCGACTTATCCCCAAATACTTCATATTTTGTGGTTATCCAGTCAGATTGCTCTGTGAATGAAAGCGATTTTTCTAATCCGGTTAGTTTTACAACCTTAGAAGAATGTTTCGTTCCTGAAAATATTGAAGTTAGTGAAGTTACAGAAACAACTGCTTTAGTTTCATGGGACGAAGTCAGCAACGCAAATCAAGGCTACAATTGGTTTCTGTTTTTAGAAGGAGATGACGTAATAGCAGACACTCCAATTGAGTTTGGGGTCACAAATGATACGTTTATATTGCTCGAAGATTTGATTCAAACCACAACTTATTTTGTTGTTGTTCAATCAGATTGTACAATCAATCAAAGTGCTTTCTCGGATTCAATTTTATTCACTACAGACACGGACCTATCTGCTCCGCCAGAAAATAATTTAGCCTGTGATGCTGCTAGTTTAACTTATCAAGTTACTTTAGAAGCAACTACTTTAAATGCAACTTTTGCTATTGACGAAATTCAGGGAAGTTGTATAGAAGGAGGCTTAAATCCCACTGTTTGGTTTAGCTTCGAAAATGAATTTTCTGGTTCTACAATAGATATTTCTTCAGAAGAAAATATCCAAGCTATTACAATTTATGAGGCTGAAAGTTGCGACGACTTTGCGACCTATACAGAAGTAATTTGTTCTACCTCCAACTTAGTAGACCTTGGCTCGCTTAACTTAGGAAGTAGTTACTTAGTTCAGGTTAGTTTTGAAGAAGAAGCTGAATTCGATATTACTTTAGATTTCAGTTTGTCAAATGAAGATTTTGAAAACAAACATTTGCTATTGTATCCAAGCCCGGCAAAAGATATTATTTGGATTGAATCATCTTTTACTATCAACGAATATGTAATTGTAAATATGCTAGGACAACAAGTAATAAAAGGCAAGAATAATTTTGGCAATAGATTACAAATCAATGTAAGTGATTTAATACCTGGCAAGTATTTTGTAAAAGAAAAAAGAGATAAAGGCTTTCAAGTACTAAGTTTTATTAAAGAATAAAACTTGATAGACCGAAAACCATTGCGGATAATTTTTTTGATGTGCGAAGTGGTTTAGCTCTAAAAATAGTAGATTTGTCGCTATGAAATCTATTTTAGTTAAAGAGTTAAATTCTTTCTTCGCACATCCCCTTGGTTATGTGGTGATTGGTATATTTTTATTGTTCTCAAGCCTTTTTTTATGGGTGTTCAATAACGATTACAATCTTTTTAATTACGGCTTTGCTCACCTTGCGCCTTTTTACGAACTGCTTTCTTGGATGTTACTCTTCTTAGTTCCTGCTTTGAGCATGAAGAGTTTCTCTGATGAAATCAAACAAGGAACCATAGAAATTTTATTTACCAAGCCAATTAGTTTATGGCAATTGACTTTAGGTAAATTCTTTGGCAATTGGCTTGTCATTGCCATTGCAATTTTGCCAACCTTACTATATATTTTGACAATTAGCTCACTTGCCTTAGAGGACGCTAAGTTAGAATATGCAAGCTTTTTTGTTTCCTACTTTGGTAGTCTATTACTTGCAGGTTGTTTTGTTGCTATAAGCCTTTTTTGTTCAGCAATCGCTAAAAATCAACTCATTAGCTTTTTGTTTTCTGTAGTTTTGTGTTTTCTAAGTTTCTTCGCTTTAGAAGGTATTTCACAAGTAGGCATTTTTGGCGATGCAAGCATGGGACTAGATTATCTAAGCTTAAGTTTTCACTTTAAAAGTATGACAAGAGGGGTAATAGATAGCCGAAACATTGTTTTTATGCTTTCAGTCATGTTGGTTTTTCTCTTTTTAACTCAATTTCAACTCAAAAAACTTATTGATTAATGCGTAAAAGTAGTCAACAACTAGTGTTTTTTTTGGTGGGATTAGTCGCGTTGAATCTACTCGCTAACGTATATTTCAAAAGATTCGATTTTAGTGCCGATAAGCGTTACACACTTTCAGAAGTTTCCAAAGAATTGCTTACAGAAGCACGTTCTCCCATTGTTGTAAGAGTGTTTTTAGCAGGAGATTTACCTTCAAATTTTAAGCGTCTTCAACTAGAAACTAGGTATTTGTTGGAGGAATATGCAGCCTTCAATAGCCAAATAAAATTCAGTTTTGTCAATCCGCTTGCAGATGATGCCAATCCTGAAACTATTGCTGGAGAATTTTACCAAAGAGGAATGAATCCTATTCAAATAAATGAAGTTGAACAGGGCAAAATATCTGAACGCCTTCTCTTTCCGTGGGCAACAGTAAGAAAAGGAGATGTTGAAATACCTGTCAAACTCTACCAAAACAGAACAGGTGTTTCCGAAGAAGAACTCATTGGTATTTCTATTCAGGAATTGGAGTATCAATTTACAGATGCACTCACCAAACTCATTAAGGAAAGAAGTAAAAAAATAGCCGTTTTAAGAGGAAAAGGTCAGTTAAAGGATGCCTTTATTGCCGATTTTTTAAGCGAGTTGAAGGAGTATTATTTCATTGCTCCGTTTGATATATCTAAAGCTCAAGAAGCTCCCGAATTGACGCTTCAACAACTGAATGAATTCGATTTAATTCTAGAGGCAAAGCCTGAGAAACGCTATACAGAAGTAGAAAAGTTTGTGCTTGACCAATTTATCATGCAAGGAGGAAACGCTGTTTGGCTTATAGACCAAGTAACTGCTGAAAAAGATAGTCTTTTCAAAGATGGGTTAAGCTTAGCTTTTCCCAAAGATTTGAATTTGACCGATCAGTTTTTTTCTTACGGAGTTAGAATCAACCCCCAATTGGTCAATGATTTGTATTCTGTACCAATCATTCTAGCTCAAGGAAGCGGAAGCCAAACACAATTCAATCCATATCCTTGGTTTTACGAACCACTTGCAGAAGCAGCTTCTAACCATCCGATTGTAAACAATATTACGGCGGTACATTTCAATTTTGCAAATCCGATTGACATTCTAAAAAGCGACTACCAAATTATTCCACTTTTGGCAAGTTCACCTGTTACTAAGGTTGAAGGAGTTCCAAGAGAAATTAGCTTAGAAATGGTTCGTCAAAAACCTAAGCCTGAAGATTACCAAAGCGGAAATCAGTTGCTAGCTGTTTTGGTAGAAGGAGAGTTTAATTCGTTGTACAAAAATCGTGTGCTTCCTGCTGAGTTTACTGATGCTATTGAAGTAGGATTAACATCAAAACAAGTCTTTATTAGTGATGGCGATTTAATCAAAAATGAAGTCAAAAAAGGTGTTCCACAAGAATTGGGCTTCGATTTTTACACAGGAAATACCTATGGAAATAAAGAGTTTCTGATGAATGTATTCAACTATCTTTTGGGAGACGAAAACTTAGTTGCTTTACGAAATAAACAATTGTTTTTAGCTAAGCTTGATTCCGATAAAATAGAAGCACAGTCTGTCTTTTGGCAAGCTTTTTACCTAGGAGGAATTCCGATATTAATCTTTCTCATTTATTTTGGAGTTCAGTGGCAGAGAAAAAGAAAATATACTTAAGGGAATGGTTGCTGAAATTAAAGTTTCTGCTTAAAAGTAAGAATTGGTTTACCCTAATTTATTAACTTGTCTCCTGATAAAGGAAATTGTAATTCAAGTTAAACCCGATTTTTGCAATAGAAGGTAAAGAATGAGCCGAACTACCTGCATAAGTCGGGTTAAACTAAATAACTTGTTGAAAATTAGTTAGCTTCAACACTAGCTTTGCCCATAATTCTTTCTGCGATTTTCTTGTATATACCACTTTCTAATTTACTCCTAATGGCAGAGAATGCTTCTAGTGTGAGTTCGATATCTTCTTTTGTGTGCGATGCTGTTGGGATTAATCTAAGTAATATCAATCCCTTTGGAATGACAGGATACACAACAATCGAACAGAAAATTCCGTGATTTTCTCTAAGGTCTTTTACCAACGCCATAGCTTCAGGAATGCTTCCTTTCAGATATACAGGAGTAACACAACTAGAAGTTGTTCCTAAATCGAAACCTCTTTCACGCAGTCCATTTTGTAAGTCATTTACATTACTCCATAACTTTTCTTTTAGTTCAGGCATTTTACGCATCATGTCTAATCGCTTTAAAGCACCTTCAACTAAAGTCATTTGAAGAGATTTGGCAAACATTTGCGAACGCATATTGTATTTAAGGTAGTCCATTACTTCTTTATCTCCTGCGATAAAAGCACCTGTGCTAGCCATTGATTTTGCGAAGGTGGCAAAGTAAACATCTATTTGGTCTTGTACACCTTGTTCTTCACCTGCTCCTGCTCCTGTGGCTCCAAGTGTTCCAAATCCGTGAGCATCATCTACTAAAAATCTAAAGTTGTATTTTTCTTTCAGAGCTGCGATTTCTTTTAGTTTTCCTTGTTCGCCACGCATTCCGAAAACACCTTCAGAAATAAGTAGAATTCCACCACCAGTTTGTTCAACTATTTTTTCAGCACGTTGAAGATTGAGCTCGATGCTTTCAATATCGTTGTGCTTGTAGGTGAATCGTTTTCCTAAGTGAAGACGAACTCCGTCTATAATACACGCATGAGCATCGACATCGTAAACAATCACATCATCTTTTCCAACCAATGCATCAATTGTCGATAAGATTCCTTGGTAGCCGAAGTTAAGGAGGTAAGCTGCTTCTTTGTTGACAAAAGCGGCTAATTCGTTTTGTAGTTGTTCGTGCAAATCGGTATGACCACTCATCATCCGAGCTCCCATTGGGTAAGCGCTTCCGTACTTTGCGCAGGCTTCTGCATCAGCTTTACGAACCTCAGGATGGTTAGCAAGCCCTAGGTAGTCGTTTACGCTCCAACTAATAACTTCCTTTCCTTGAAACTTCATTCGGTTTCCGATTTCGCCTTCTAGTTTAGGAAATACAAAATAGCCTTCTGCTTGGTCAGCCCATTTTCCTAAGGGACCTTTATCTCTATAAATTTTATCGAATAAATCTTTCATTTTTTTCTTATTTAAAATAAAAACACAATATAGTAAACTCATGAAAATTTATCATAAGCTAGCTTGGTATGTATAAAAAAATTAATTTTTGTTCAGCTGCTGAATAGCCTTAGTGGTTTTTTGTGTTTTCGGAGCAGTGAAACCTTGATCTTCCATCCATTTATCGCAGTATATTTTGCTCATATATCTCGACCCATGATCAGGAAAAATAACGACGACCTTACTTGAGGCGTCAAATTCGCCTTCTTCAGCTAGTTGTTTTACTCCTTGAATTGCAGCACCACTTGTGTAACCAACAAAAATTCCTTCTTCTCTTGCAATATCTCTTGCTGTGTAAGCACTTTCTTCATCAGTGACTTTAATATACCTATCGATTACTGTGAAATCTGTAGCTGTTGGAATTAAATTTTTTCCTAAGCCTTCAATTCGATAAGGGAATATTTCATCTTTATCAAATTGCCCTGTCTCGTGGTATTTCTGAATCACGGAACCATAAGCGTCGATGCCTATAACTTTAATTGCAGGATTTTTTTCTTTTAAGAAGCGAGCAGAACCTGAAATTGTTCCTCCCGTTCCTCCGCAAGCGACTAAGTGTGTGATTTCGCCATCAGTTTGATCCCAAATCTCAGGCCCGGTAGTTAAATAGTGTGCATCAATATTTAACTGATTGAAATACTGATTGATATAAATTGAATTTGGAATACTTTTATGCAAACGTTTAGCTACTTCGTAATAGGAGCGAGGGTCGTCTGCAGCTACATTAGAAGGACAAACATGTACCTCCGCACCAAGTGAACGCAATAAACTAATTTTGTCAGCTGAGGATTTATTACTTACTGCTAGTATGCATTTATAACCTTTTATGACACACGCCATAGCTATGCTATAGCCTGTATTACCCGAAGTTGTTTCAATGATGGTGTCACCCGGCTTTAGCTTGCCTTCTTTTTCAGCTTGTTCTAAAATATAAATGGCAATTCTATCTTTTGAAGAATGTCCAGGATTGTGTGCTTCTAATTTCGCTAAATATTCACCTGCATATGAAGATAAGATTTTATTTAAACGAATCATTGGGGTATTCCCTATTAACTCCAACAAGTTATTATGAATCTTATTGTTTTTTAACATATTAGTGTGTTTTAGGATGCATTGATTTACAAAACCAATATCACAAATGTACACTTTTTTTTAAAATATTATTCCAAAATACCCTCTAGGTGGAATAGGAAGATATATTCTTTAGCTACTTCTTTTAGTGACTCGAATCTACCTGAAGCCCCTCCATGGCCGGCAGTCATATTAGTATCTAAGAAAAGTAAATTATCGTCAGTTTTGTACTCCCTCAACTTTGCAACCCATTTAGCAGGCTCCCAATATTGTACCTGAGAATCGTGTAATCCTGTG
>SKIG01000196.1 GCA_007116535.1 Psychroflexus sp. | reverse complement strand
TTTTTTAGATAAAGCCCACTGGGAATATCAATTGATAAATCAGCAAGAATCTTCAATACTAATGCTTTTAATTTTGCGTGTAAAACTATCAATAATAAAGTTGAGCAATCAAAAATTAACTTTTTTTTAAGGGAAAAACGGTAGTATTAAATTCAGCTCAAAACAGAAAAAACCCTCAAAACTTTCGTAATGAGGGCTATTAACTAATTATTATTTTTTAATTGTCTTCAGGCATATGAATACCGATAACTCTGTTTTTAGCTAGGTACTTTTTGCCTACCTCTTGTATCTGAGATGCCGACAAAGATTCTACTCTATCGAGGTATGTCAATACTTTTTCAGGATCGCCTCCATTGTTGTGAGCATTTACCAAAGCCCTTAACCAATAATTATTTTCTTTACTATTTTCTTTGTAATCAACTTTTTGAGCTTCTTTAAACTTATTGATGTCTTTTTCTGTAGGACCTTCTTTTATAATTTTATCAAGTTCTCTTAAAGCAGATGCAGTAAGTTGTTCTGTGTTTTCGGGTCCACATGGAAAGCTAATATTAAAACTGAATGACGCGTAAGGAAGTTTACTCATCGAACCTCGAGCATTCGCTCCATAAACTCCACTTTCATTCTCTCTTAACTCCTCTGTCAATTTAATTGTCAGAATATCTCCAAAGGCTTTCATAGCTAGTGATTCAGATTCGCTATAATCAGCATCGCCATATATCATGATAGTTACGTTACTTTTTGGGTCAGCGCCTTTTTCTATAACCTTCTTTATTTCTCCGTTTTTCATTCTGTAACCTAAGTCAATTACTTCATCTTTTTGATCATTGCTAGGTAATGAAGCCAAGTACATCGACGCCAATTCCTCTAGTTGATCCAAATCCACATTTCCTACTAAAAAGAAGTGAAAATCGGCTGCATTTGAAAATTGCTGCTGATAAAATTCGTATGCTTTTTTATAATCAGTCTCATCCCATTCTTTTTGTTTTGGCAGAAAGGATGTAAATCTCGGATTATCGCTCATTAAATAGCCATAAAACTGTTCTTGAAAATAGATTTGAGGCATAGCAGACATATTTGCAAAAAATGAATTTTGTTTACTTTTATATGTTTCAAATGCGTCCTCATCATAGTTTAGATCAATAAAATTTGCATGTACCATTTGCATAAAAAACTCAAGGTCTTTAGGTCTTGTGCTTCCACTCATAGTTTCTGAAATCGAACCGATGCTTGATCGTAAATATGCGCGTTTTCCTGCCATAAACTGTGAAAGTTCATTTTGATTCATGCCTGCATATCCTGCTTCACTTAGACCTGCAAGTGCCCACTGGACTTGTTTGTATTCTTCATTGGAAAGCAAGTTGCTACCTCCATGACTTGTTGCTTGAAATACTATTTCATCATTTTTAAAGTCTGTTGGTTTGACCGTAAGTTTTGCCCCATTGCTAAGAGTGTAGGTAGTTATATCAAGTTTTTCATTTTTATCTACTTTTACTACACTCCCTTTTTGTATTGGATTTCTAATCAAGGATTCTGCAAGCTCTTTATCTTCATAAGGAGTTATTTCTGCTTCATCTATATTGAATACATTTAACACCTCCTCTTCAGTTGGCGGAACTAGCCCTTCTTTTTCTGGTCCACGCAAAACAATTACTGCATTTTTCTTAGTCGCATATTTTTTGGCAAGTTCATTTACTTCTTCCAAAGCTATTTGTGGAACAAAGTGGTTCATAGCTTGGTAGGAATATTCACTAGACAAAATAGGACTTTCATCTAAAAAATGGTTTTGGTAAGCAGACACGTACATAGATGACTTATTTTTGTCTTTTTCATTATAACGTGATTCTGCATTTGATAGCATTTGTTTTTTGGCACGTTCAAATTCTGCTTTTGTAAAACCATATTTTTTTGCGCGCTCACTCTCAAGCACTAAAACTTTTAGTGCATTAAGTTGTCCATCTTCAGCGGTCATAGCCTGAGACTGGAATGCTTTATAATTTTTAGCATATGAGTCTCCGTGATAACTAAATCCATAAACAAATGGCGGATTTTTGTCGTTCGCTTTTTCATCCAAACGATTGTTAAGCATAGAAGTAAACAGGCTCTTAGCTAAGTTATAGCGATAGTCAGCAAGTGTTTTTGTTGGCTCATCCTTTTCATCATCCTTATACATTATCATAACGTCTGATGTAGTAGCTTCAGGGTCAGTAACTACTGAAACGAAAGTTTCTTCGTGACCAGGCAAACCGTAATACACACGTTCTTTTTCATTTTTAGGGTTTTTGTATTTTGAGAAATGTTTTTTAATTTTTTGTTCCATTTCATCAGGATCTACATCTCCTACAACAATTACACTCATCAAGTTAGGGCGGTACCAATCTTCATAGAAAGAAATTAATTTGTCATAGGTAAAGTTTTCAATAATTTCCTTCTTTCCTATGGGTAGGCGGTCTGCATACCGTGAGTTGTACATCATCTTAGGTAGATATTGTGCCATCATTCTTTTTCCGGCTCCCAAGCCAATTCTGTATTCTTCTAGAACAACGCCTCTTTCTTTATCTATTTCTTCGGGTGTAAGAACTGTGTTAAACGCCCAATCTTCTAGAATCTCAAAACCTTTATTCACTTTTTCTTTATCGTCAGATGGGATTGGTAAAAAATAAACTGTTTCATCAAAACTAGTATAGGCATTTAAATGTTGTCCAAACTTGACCCCAATACTTTGAAGGTAATCTACAAGTGTGTTTTTTGGAAAGCGCTTGGTTCCATTGAAACACATGTGCTCCATAAAATGAGCTAAACCAAGTTGTTCATCTGTCTCTAAAATAGAACCCGCTTTTACAACTAAACGTAAATCTACTTTGTCTTCGGGTTTTTTGTTGTTACGTACGTAATAGGTTAAGCCATTTTTTAAGACTCCTATTCTAACGTCAGGATCTTGTGGAAGTTTCTCATTTAAATTGCTAAAATCTTCTTGTGCCCAAGCGAGTTGAAAAACAAGAAAAAGCAATAAGCTAATTTGTGGAATTTTTCTCATAATTAAAATTTTTATTGATTTATAACTGCTAATATATTAATTTATTACAAAAAAAAGCTACAATTTTTAAGTTGTAGCTTTTTTTATATCATTTCTTATTATACTCTTGGTGCGCCATCAAGTATCTCTTGAGTTGCAAAATCTTCAAACTTTTTGAAGTTTTCTTGAAAAGAGTCTGATAGTGTTTTTGCTTTTTTGAGGTAAGCTTTCTTGTCGCTCCAAGTTTGCATTGGGTCTAAAACTTGGTCGGGAACATTAGGACAAGTTGTTGGCATAGATAAGCCAAATACTTCATGTTTTTTGAACTCTACATTGTCTAATTCTCCCTGCATAGCTGCTGAAATCATAGCTCTTGTATAGGTCAACTTCATTCGTCTACCAACCCCGTATGGACCTCCTGTCCAACCTGTATTAACCAACCAAACGTTAACGCCTGCTTCAATCATTTTTTCGCTCAACATTTCTGCGTATCGAGTTGGATGCAAGGGCATAAATGGCGCGCCGAAACAAGCAGAAAAATTAGGCACGGGCTCATTTACTCCAGCCTCAGTGCCTGCTACTTTTGCGGTATATCCACTAATAAAGTGATATGCGGCTTGTCCTGGAGTTAATTTTGATATTGGAGGCAAAACCCCAAAAGCATCTGCTGTTAAGAAAAAAATGTTTTTAGGATTTTCGCCAACAGAAGACGGTTGAATATTGTCTATATAATTAATTGGGTAACTTACCCGAGTGTTTTGAGTAATACTTGCATCTTTAAAATCTACATTACCTTTATTGTCGAGAATTACATTTTCTAATATAGCTCCTCTCTTTATGGCTCTAAATATATCTGGTTCTTTTTCTTCCGTTAAGTCAATGACTTTAGCATAGCATCCGCCTTCAAAATTAAATACCTTGTTTTCATCTGTCCATCCGTGCTCGTCATCTCCAATAAGTTTACGGTTAGGATCAGCAGATAATGTGGTCTTACCGGTTCCTGACAAGCCAAAGAAAATAGCCGTATCTCCTTCTACTCCAGCGTTTGCGGAACAATGCATAGGCAAAGTTTGCTTTTCGACAGGGAGAATAAAATTAAGTGCTGAAAAAATTCCTTTTTTCATCTCTCCAGTATAGCCCGTTCCTCCGATAAGTGCAGTTTTCTTGGTGAAATTTAAAATGGCAAAATTTTTCTGTCTTGTTCCATCTTCATCGGGATTAGCTTCAAAATTTGGCGCATTTATAATTTTCCAATCAGCCACAAAATCTTCAAGTTCTTCTTCGCTGGGGCGTAAGAACATATTGTAACAAAATAAGTTACTCCAAGGTAACTCATTTACGACCCTTATATTTAATCTATAATTTTCATCTGCACATACATATGCATCTCGAACATAAAGTTCTTTGCCTGATAAATAATCAATCATTTTCTGCTCCAAAGCGTCGAACTTTTCGGGGTCAAATGGTTTATTTATCTTTCCCCACCAAACTTCTTCTTTGGTAATTTCATCCATTACGATGAATCTGTCTTCAGGAGCTCTACCTGTAAACTTTCCAGTATTAATTGCTAAAGCTCCACTACTTGTTTCTACTCCTTGACCTTTTGCAATAGTAATTTCATGAAGTTCGTCTGGACTAAGTTGATAATGAACCATTGCATTTTTAATTCCAAAATCTTCATTTAACTCAATCGTTTTCGTAATTTGTGTGTTGTTACTCATAGTATGTAGTTTAATTACATTATAGATGAGCAAAAGTAGATACTTTTTTTCAAAAAAAAGTGTATTTTGATAGGATTAATTATTGTTTTTTTTGTAAAAATTGAAAAACAATAATAACCACGCAAAAATCAACAAAAAACCTCCAAAGGGCATAATCCAAAATATAGAAGAGAAATCTAGACTTGTTAAATCATTGGTCGATAGAAGAAAAATAGACCAAGAAAAAAAGATAATCCCAAGACTCAAGAAAATAAACATTAGCTTTTGCATGTGCTTTTTTGAAAAAGTCACAAATGTCATTAGTATCATTAAAATAGCGTGGTACATTTGATATTTCACTCCTATTTCAAAGCTAGTTAACTGATCGCTTGTTAGATGTGGTGCGAGTGCATGCGCTCCAATTGCCCCTAAAACAACAGACAATAGTCCAAAGAAGCTGCCGAGCATTCCAAAATATCTTTTCATATCATTTAATTCTAAACTCAAAGGTTGTATTTTCGTAAAACAAAAATAAACTATACTTATTAATATGCATCATGTTTTAATAATTGGTGCCGGAAAATCTACTGCGGCACTAATCAAATATCTTTCTGAAAAGTCAATTAAAGAAAACTTAATCATTCAATTAGCAGATAAAAATTTAGCTGTCGCTGAGAATTTAGCTAAAAAATTCACTAATACAGAAGCGATTGAACTTGATATATTCAAGGAAAAGGAGCGCCAAGAAGCCATCCGAAAAGCGAGTATTGTCGTTTCTATGTTACCTGCCATGTTTCACACTGAAGTCGCCAAAGATTGCCTAAAATTTGGAAAAAATATGGTGACTGCCTCCTATGTTTCTAAAGAAATGCAAGCTATGGATGAAGAAGTGAAAGCTAAAAATCTCGTCTTTATGAATGAAATTGGCGTAGACCCTGGAATCGATCATATGAGCGCGATGCAAGTTATTCACCGAATCAAAAATCAAGGAGGCAAATTATTGTTATTTGAGTCATTCACAGGTGGGTTGGTTGCGCCTGAAAGCGATGACAATCTATGGAACTACAAATTTACATGGAACCCACGTAATGTTGTTGTTGCAGGTCAAGGTGGTGCAGCAGAATTTATTCAAGAAGGAAAATACAAATACATACCCTATCAGCGACTCTTCCGAAGAACCGAATTTTTGGAAGTTCCTAAATTTGGTCGTTTTGAAGGTATTGCCAACCGAAATTCACTAATGTATCGAGAAATCTATGGTCTTGAAAATATTCCTACTTTATATAGAGGAACATTAAGAAGAGTAGGTTTTAGCAAGGCGTGGAATGTGTTTGTTCAATCAGGAATGACAGATGACACTTATCAGCTACATCATTCAGAAGAAATGACTTACCGAGACTTTGTGAATTCATTTTTACCTTATTCACCTTCAGATTCTGTCGAATTGAAACTAAGGCATAACCTAAAAATTGACCAAGATGATTTGATTTGGGATAAATTGATGGAGTTGGATCTATTCAGCAGTGAAAAGAAAATCGGAATTCCAAATGCTACACCTGCTCAAGCGCTACAAAAAATCTTAGAAGACAAGTGGGCGCTTTCTCCTGAGGACAAAGACATGATAGTTATGTATCATAAATTTGGTTATGAAATCGATGGCCAGAAAAAACAAATTGATGCAACTATGGTTCACATTGGAGAAAATCAGACCTATACTGCTATGGCAAAAACCGTTGGTCTACCTGTTGCTATGGCTACCTTACGAATACTCAAGGGAGAAATTACAAAACCAGGCGTTCTTCGTCCAATTTATCCCGAAGTATATGAGCCTATTTTAGAAGAACTTGCAACCTATGATATTATTTTCAATGAAACTGAAAGAGATTTCATTGGTTATAATCCTGACAAATTGAATTGATTTTAATATAGATATTCAATAAAAAATAGCTTACATTTACAACATACTACTTTAAAAATTAAATTTAGATGAGAAAAATTAGCTTACTACTAGTTTCCTTTTTATTTCTTGCTTGCGTACAGAATTCTTCTACCGATAATAAAGTAGAAGAAGTTCAAGGAGAATGGATAAAAGGAGATGCCGATGAAAAACTTGAAATTATAGAAGAGCATTTTCAAGGTTTTGGAAAAGCTATGTGGGAAGTATCATATAGATACAAAGAACTCTATGTAGCAGGAATGGACGAAAATTGGGAATACGCGGAACACCATGTTGAAGAGATGGAAGAAGCCATTGAACTTGGTTTGCAAAGACGTCCTAAACACGCGAAAGCTTCAGAACATTTTCTGCAGGTAGCTATTCCTGAAATAGAAAAAGCTATCGAAGCTAAAAATAGAGATTTGTTTGAAGAAAAGTTTGAAGAATTGCGCCAAAGTTGTAACGCTTGTCACATGATGCGCGACCATGAGTTTATAAAAATAAAAACACCAAAGGATTATTACTCAGTTGTTGGAGAAGAGAAATAGAAACTAACTTTAAGCCCCAGGATTGGGGCTTTTTTATGCCCATTATCAAGTTAAAATCTTGTACTGTTTCGTGTACCAGATGTGAAAGTAAGAAAATATTGGACATTAAAAAACGGATTACGAGTACGTAATACGTTGATTTAGTTGCCATCTGGCTTAGTAGTCCGCCATAGGCGGTGACTCGAACCCGTGTCCGCCGTGGCGGATATGAACCCTAAGAGCTCTAATAACCTTTTACGCTATTGTGCAACCATTCTCGACCTTTTCCAGTTTTTAAAAATTTTTCTCTGGACAGAGCC
>SKIG01000090.1 GCA_007116535.1 Psychroflexus sp. | reverse complement strand
TTCTACTTTCACATACAGTTACTCCCGAAATAGACGATGTACCTCAGCTGAAAAAACACGCCACTAAAATGGGGCTTATCTCAGGAAAGTGGCATATGGCTACAGGAGACAAAAAACACATCTACGAGCTTGCACGTAAACATTACCTTGCTTCTAAAACAGATGGTGACGGCGGTCCATACGATTTAGTGCATACCGAAAATTTTGTTTTGGTAGATAAAGAAAAAAGAATTCGTGGATTTTACGACGGAACTGATATCAAGGAAATCAACCGACTGATAAAAGATATTAGGATACTTCAGAAGGAATATTAGATTAAATCCCGTCAGATTCAGATTTGTTTTTTTGCTTTAGCCAAGAAAACATGACTACATCATAAATAAAATGTGCAATGATTGGCGCGATGATGCCAAATTTTTCCATCAAATAACCAAAAACTACGGCGACACCTATTAAGTATATCCCATAAGTGAATTTTGGCTTATCCTTGAATGAAAGGTAACCATGCAACAACACAAATATAAAGGCAGTTGGATAAATTCCTAAAAAAGGTTGAATGGCACCTCTAAACAATATTTCTTCACCAACAGCTGCACAAAAGGAATAAAAAAAAACATCCGACCACTCTAAATCGAAAGACTTAAAAATGGTTCCAAAATAATTATTTACCTCCTTAAAATAATTCAGCTGAAGGAAAGCAAAACCTAAACCACTTATCAATAATCCAACTGCTAAACCATAGAAAATACTTTCACTAGCTAACAAGTCCTCAAATAAATCGGCATAATCATATTGATCAGAAAAATGAAGAATGAAATAGGCTATCCCACTAAATCCAAATAATGTGAATAGCGAAATTCCAAATAAATGTGATTTATTTAATTCTTTCATCCTTTTTAGTTCTGACAAAAATACCTAGTAAGCATTAAAAAATAGTGCTGACGACACTTTACTCAACAAAGCTGTTCCTCAATTGTTCCGATAAAGTAGAAAATTCATCAGTGCTCATTTTTACTTTGTGCTGAAAAGTCATCTCTTTCATATCGTTTAAGGGAATTAAATGCACGTGTACATGAGGCACCTCAAGACCAACAACTGCCATGCCAACGCGTTTACAAGCAATTTCTTTTTCGAGTACTTTGGCTACATTTCTTGAAAACTTCATTAAACGCAAATAAACGTCTTCTTCTAAATCGAAAATTTTATTCACTTCAACTTTAGGTATACACAAAGTATGTCCTTTGGCGTTTGGGTTGATATCTAAAAAAGCTAAAAACTCTTCATTTTCAGCTACTTTATAAGCGGGTAATTCACCATTAATTATTTTAGTAAAAAGTGTAGGCATGATTTTTTATTACAAAAATATACTTTTATGTCGAGTGATATTCTATTTCTGAATGATTTGTTGAAGAAGTGTTTGTATTGTTCGCAGGCTATTTAACTTATTTTTTTTAAGTTTGGCTATATTTTTAAAAAATGCAGAAAACTTCTCCAAATTATTTATTCTCGGTTTACATAATCTTTGTTTATGTATCTCTATTTGCATTAAGCCCATCTATTTATGCGCAGCCGAAGCCCTTCAAAAAGGTAACAAAAAGTTTACTTGAAGAGGAATATCATTCTACCTACAAAGACGCATTTGCAAGTGTCGTATATCAAAATAAATCTGCTCAAATTAATTTTCGAGAGGGATTTTATATTGAAGAGGAAGTAGTTTTTAAGAAAACTAATCAGGTTTTTTCAAGTTTTACAATTAATTGGTTAAGCATAAGCTATTTTCAACAAGTGATAAACTAGTAGACTGTTTTTTAAAAGAAGCTGGCTAGATTTGATTCTTAATTATAAATTTTAAAACTTTAGATTATGAAAAAAATCTTTTTTTTAGCTATTCTTTTTATTGGGTTTAGTCAAGCTCAAGCACAAGATGAAAACATTCATGTAAGTGCAAAACTTGGATTTCCTACAGGCACTTTTGGAGATGCATTTAGCTTACACCTCGGTGTTGAAGGAACCTATTATTTTCTTGATGATGTTGCAGATGGATTAAAAATCGGTGGAACTGCAGGGTATAATTTATATACTGCGAGCGAAGATTTCTTTGCTGATTTTGATTACATTAGTTTAGCTGCCTCAGGAAGATATGACATTACAGAGGAGTTTTTTGCAAGACTAGACATGGGTTTTGGTATTGCTCTTGTAGATGGTGCCAATGGAGGGTTTTTATTCGAACCTAGATTTGGTTATGACTTAGGAAAACTTGATGTTTTTGGCTACTACAAACGTATTTCAGAAAGCTTTTTTGCAATAACCTCGGTTGGTGTTGGGGTTACTTATAAGTTTTAATTTACTATAAAACAGCAGCATATTTGAACTTAAGTTTTTAGAAATCAACAGATAAATATTTATTTGTTGATTTCTTTTTTGGGATAACTAGACTATCCTTAGATTTGAAGAAGAATCATTACTAAAGTTAGTTAGAATTGATTTAGCTCGCTGTTCGTCATCAGGATGAACCTTTAAAAAAATACCCCCAATAGCATTTGAATAGAAAGGCATTACTCCAATAGCAGTTTCATTTTGAAAAAAGAATCGCACATCTTCCTTTTCTAACAATAGTTGTAATACCGCATACTCATGCGGAAAACTAAAAACTGCAATTTTTACAAAATCTAACATAGCATTAATTTTTATAAAAGTAAGGTAATATTACACGAAAAAAGTTACTTACAATACTAAATATCATAAAAAAATGAATAAGTTAAATAGCAACATCTAATGGTTAAATAAATATTAGGTCATAGATTATTTATAACATCATATATCATCTCGGTTTCATAACCCTTGCTATATAAGAATTGAACTATTTTTTTCTTTTTTTGCGCATTTAACTTTCCTAATTGAGTAGCTTTTTTCTCCTCCCAATACAATAGGTTTTGATAATATACATCGGCATCTATTTCTTCTTCAATTGCCTGCTTTTTTAAATAAGGAGAAATTTGCTTCAACTGAAGTTGTTGTAAAATTTTTCTTCTTCCCCATTTCTTAATGGAATATTTCCCTCTTACTAATGCTCTTGCAAAGCGTTCCTCGTTCAAGAAGTTATCTTGCATTAGTTGAAGAATGATTTTTTCTTTAGCTGCAGGAATCATACGCATTTCGTTGAGTTTTTGCTCTACTTCTAAATGGCAACGCTCTTGATAAGCACAGTATTTCATCATACGCGCTAAAGCTTCATCTACAGTGTATGTTTTTGTTTTAGGATTGTTATTATTCATGCTAGATATTCTGTAATCACACTATTTCAACAAAGTCTAACTACCGAAGAAAATTAAAAATACTACTTACTTGCTTCATCTTTTGTAGCTTCAGCTTGATTAGCATTACGTACTTTTTCTTCTAATTCTTTTTGAAGATCTTCCAAAACAGGTTTAACCGTACTTTCAGGCAAGTCTTTTACCCGCATATACATCAACCCATCAATTGCATTATTAAACAAAGGGTCGACGTTGAAAGCTACTACACGCGCATTTTGTTTGATATATTTTTTTATCAATACAGGAAGACGCAGGTTATCGGGTTCAATTTCGTCGATGATTTTATCAAACTTATTTAAGTCTGCTTGCGTATGATCGAAAACAAAATCTTTGTCCGCATCCTTCAGCTTTACTTTGAACTCTTTTTTAGGATGAATGTATTGCGCTAAGTATGGATCATAAAAATTAGATTTCATAAACTCAATCATCATCGATTTGGAGAAGTTAGAAAACTTATTGCTAATACTCACTCCGCCTATCAAATATTTATGCTCAGGGAAACGAATGGTACAATGTACAATGCCTTTCCACAGTAAAAACAGCGGCATCGGTCTTTGTTGGTATTCAGGAATAATAAAAGCACGCCCCATTTCTATTGAGTTGGCAAGTACATGCTGCGCTTCAGGTTCAAATCTAAATAATTCATTTAGATAAAAACCTTGAATTCCAAAAGTGTGAAATATCTCTTTACCTAATCCCATACGATAGGCTCCTGCAATTTTTTGTGCTTGGTTGTCCCATAAAAACATATGGTGGTAGTAATTGTCATAGTCGTCTAAGTCAATAGCTTTGTTCGTGCCTTCTCCAACAAGGCGAAAGGTAATTTCTCTAAGTCGACCAATTTCTACTAAAATACTCGGAATAAATTCAGCTTTTGCTAAAAATACTTCGTATTGGTTACTTGTTAGTAAGCGTTTATTGTTTTCTCTGCAAAAATCTACTTCTTCCAAAATACTTTCTAAAGCGCCTTCTTTGATGATTTCTTTAGGTCTACTTGGAAGCTTAATTTGTTTTGGAATAGCATCCAAAAACCGTTTCTTTTCGTACGCACTTGCAAGCATATAGGTTTTTCTTCTCAAGAAACCTTTAAACTCTTGTATGTCTGAAACAGCTTCTTGTTCTTTTAGGCTGATGAGATTACCTAGTCTAATTTTTACAATTCTACTTTTTTGAGTAAAAACTTCACGAGGTAAGGAAGCAAGCCTCAAAGCAGGGTGTATTTTCGCTAACCTATAAAATTTTGGGCTATTTTTTGCGTGAAAATATATCGGCAAGACAGGAACTTTTGCTTTCTTAATTAAGCGAATTGCTTCTGTATGCCATTCTTGGTCAGTTATATCTCTTCCATCTCTTGTCGAAGAAACTTCACCTGATGGAAAAATTCCCAAAGGACTTTCATTCCTTAAATGAAGTAACGAATTTTTGATGCCTACCAAGCTACTTTTGGCTTCTTTGTGCTCTTCAAAAGGATTTACAGGTAATACCTTAGGTTCTAGTGGTGTTAATCTTTGTAGTAAAAAATTAGCGATTACCTTGAAATCTTCTCGTTGCATCCACAAAATTTTCATAAGTAATAGACCATCTATTGCACCGAGTGGATGGTTGGAAATAGTAATAAATGCACCTTTTGAAGGAATTCTTTTTAAATCTTTCTCGGGAATCTCGTACTTTATCCCTAAATCATCCAAAACAGCATCAACAAATTCGATTGCTGAAAGATGTTTATGTCGATCAAAAAGAGAGTTAACTTGATCTAATTTGGCCAATTTCATAAGGCTTTTGGCTATAAAATTTCCAACAAATCCAAGTTGTTGAATTTTTAATGCTGAGGCAACTTCACTTGGGGAAACTAAACTCATGTATAAATGCTATGGTTGGTTTTGCTAAAATAGTGAAAAATATATAAAAAAGAAAAATCCTGCTACTTGAGCAGGATTTCGCAACTATTCTATTTCGCTGTATTTGTTAGTTCGCTCAAAAGCTAATCGCTCTTTGTATTTCATCCATGCATCGCCTCGTAGTTTTCTCATTAGATTTTCTACATTTCGCATAACGGCTAGGTTATACACTGCTTTTCCTATGTTCATTGCGCTTCTTGGTAAAGCTCGAAGACTCATAGAAAAACCTGGAGTCAAATAATGCATATAATGCCAATAACCTTCAGGCATATACAAGGTTTCTCCATGATTTAATTCTGTGATGTATCCCTTGGCTTTTTTTAGCGCAGGGAATTTATCAAAATCAGGATTATTAAAATCAATATTGTTTACTGTTACCAATGAATTTGGCACCTTGTAAAGGTATTTAGTTTCAGAAGGAGGAAAGAGGATACAACGTTTTTTGCCTTCAAAATGAATGTGGAAAATATTTGCAAAATCGATGTCATAATGCATAAACACTTTTGAGTCATGTGCCCCAAAAAATAAGTATGGTAGGTCTTTTAGAATACGAATACCTAATTCAGGAGTATTGAAGTGCTTCTGAAGCTCAGGGACTTCTTTGATAAGGTTAAAAAGAAAAATACGGTATTGTGTTTTTTCTGTTTTCAGTAAATTGACATAATCGCGAAGCTTCATTTTTGCATGCGGCTCGTTGAATTTCTCCTTATGTGAAATAGGTCTGTTGTCATACAAGGGTACAACTACATCTCCTGCGATTTCCTTAAAATAATCGAAGCTCCATAAATTAAACGCCTCCCAATCGTTTGCTAGTTGTTCTATCACAACAGGCTTTTGAGGCTTTACATAAAGCTCCACAAAGTCTTCTGCGCTTATCGACTTGACTCTTGGAATTTCAGTAAGATTTAATCCTTCGCTCATTTGATGATTATTAAGAGGTTTTTATTTACCGTTTCTTAAACCTTGCAAAAGTACAAAAGTTTTGTGCTTCAACAATCGTTAATAATTACTTTTATGAAGTTGCAGACTGCTTTCTTAGTTTTGCTTTTTCTTTCGCAATTTCATTTCTTTCGATAGTATGCCCTGGTCTTGACCACTTTGGCTTTTCGCCTTTTGGAGTATATTTAGATTCAGTAGCTTCAACGGTTTTTGGTTGAACTTTTTTAGTAAATGGTTTCATTGGTTGCAAACCTAACAAGCCAAACAATTCCATGTCTTCATTTACATCAGGGTTTGGAGTTGTTAGCAATTTATCTCCTGCAAAAATTGAATTTGCTCCTGCAAAAAAGCATAATGCTTGTCCTTCCTTACTCATGTCTGTTCTCCCTGCCGATAGTCTAACCTGTGTTTCTGGCATGACAATTCTAGCTGTAGCAACCATTCTCACCATCTCCCAAATAGAGACTTTTTGTTGGTCTTCTAGTGGAGTACCTTCTACAGGAACTAAGGCGTTGATTGGCACTGACTCTGGTTGAGGATTCAAGGTAGAAAGTGCTACTAACATACCTGCTCTATCTTCTACAGACTCTCCCATTCCGATAATACCTCCGCTACAAACAGTGACATTTGTTTTACGAACATTATCTATAGTTTCAAGTCTATCTTCAAAACCTCTAGTAGAAATTACTTCTTTGTAGTATTCTTCTGAATAATCTAGGTTGTGGTTATAAGCATAAAGTCCTGCTTCTGCTAGACGTTGAGCTTGATTTTCAGTGATCATTCCTAAGGTACAACAAACTTCCATATCAAGTTTGTTGATGGTTCTGACCATTTCTAAAACTTGCTCAAATTCCTCGCCATCTTTTACATTTCGCCAAGCGGCTCCCATACAAACTCTAGAGCTTCCTGAGGCTTTTGCTCTCAAAGCTTGGGCTTTTACTTGCTGAACGCTCATTAAATCATTACCTTCAATATCTGTGTGGTAACGTGCTGCTTGTGGACAATATCCGCAATCTTCAGGACATCCTCCTGTTTTTATTGAAAGTAGCGTAGAAACTTGTACTTCGTTAGGGCTGTGAAATTTACGGTGAACACTTGCTGCTTGATATAGCAAGTCCATCATTGGTTGGTGGTATACGTCAAGGATTTCCTCCTTAGTCCAATCGTGTCTTAACATAGGTTGTGTAATTATGAATTTCAAAAGTACTAAAACAAATCTTCACAAGGCTTGTTTATGGAAAGAGATTTTTAAGACTAGTCTATTATTCAAAAGCTTACTTTAAAGCTAATCCCAAAGTCAATTTTTTACGCTTTCATGGGTGAGTTTTCTATTTAATAGAGATACATAGA
>SKIG01000195.1 GCA_007116535.1 Psychroflexus sp. | reverse complement strand
TTTTATCTATACGTACCTTACAATTTCTATTAATTATGTCTTCCCTTCGGGATTGTATTATTGACTAGATTTTTATGCTTTATAAAAATTAAACCTTTCCTTTTTAAATGAGTCCAAATTTTAACTAAAATAAATAACTATGTCTACTTTTTCAAAATTGTGTTTGATTTTATTTTTCGTTTTCAATTTCAGTGTAGCTCAAGAAGAATTTAATGTAAGTGAGCATTACGATAAACAAGAAGTGCAAATTAAGATGCGCGATGGAATCAAACTTCATACAACTATTTACTCACCAAAAGACAAATCAAAAAAATATCCTATTTTACTGAATCGAACTCCTTATAGTAGCCGACCTTACGGCGAAGATAAATTCAGACGAAGCATTGGTCCCAATGAATATCTAATGAAAGAAGGGAATATTGTTGTGTATCAAGATGTACGCGGGAGATGGATGAGTGAAGGTGTTTACGACAATATGCGTGCGTACATACCCAACAAAAAGAAAAAGCAAACAGATGAAGCAAGTGATACTTACGACACCATCGATTGGTTAGTGAAAAATGTAGCGAACAACAATGGAAATGTTGGTACATGGGGAATTTCATATCCGGGACATTATGCGGCTTTTTCTGTTTTGTCAGAACACCCTGCGTTGAAAGCTGCTTCTCCACAAGCTCCAATCGGCGATTTTTATTTCGATGATTTTCACCATAACGGAGCATATTTATTGAGTTATTGGATTGCAACTGCTGTTTTTGGATACATGAAAGACGAACCAACTCAGGAATCATGGTACCAAATTCCTTCCATAGGAACTAAAGATCCGTATCAGTTTTTCCTTGATATTGGTCCATTGAGTAACTTAGATGAATACTACAAACAAGACAATGTTTTTTGGCAACAACTTAAAAATCATCCTGATTACGATGAATTTTGGCAATCTCGTGGATTAGTGCAACATATGAAAAACGTGAAGCCTGCGGTGATGACTGTCGGCGGGTTGTTTGATGCGGAAGATTTATATGGCCCTTTTGAAATTTACAAAAGCCTACAAAAAAATAGCGACAACTTCAATATTTTAGTGATGGGACCTTGGAGTCATGGCGATTGGGCGAGAAAAAGAGAACGTCAAGCCGTGGGTAATATTTTCTTCGGTGAAAATTTATCCGAAGCATACCAAAAAGATGTTGAAACAGTTTTTTTTAATCATTTTTTAAAGGGAGAAGGAGAGATGAAACTTCCTGAAGCTTACATATTTGATACAGGTACAAAAGAATGGGAGAGTTTTGAGTCTTGGCCACCAAAGGAAGCGAATAAGTTAACCTACTTTTTAAATGAAAATCAATCATTATCAAGCACACCAAACGAGGAAACTTCGCAATCCTTTGTAAGCGATATCAACAAACCCGTGCCTGATTCTGAAGATATTCGAGTGACCTTTACACCACGAAAATACATGACAGACGATCAGCGATTTGCTGCAAGAAGACCGGATGTGATGGTTTATGAAACGGAAGTTTTGGAAGAAGATTTGCATTTAGTAGGTGAAATTCTTGCTAACCTCAATGTTTCAACCACCGGAACCGATGCCGATTGGATAGTAAAAATTATTGATGTACATCCGCATGAAGGTTACGATGAACCAAAAGAAATGCAAGATCACCTAACTATAAGCAATTACCACATGATGGTAAGAAGCGAAGTTATGAGAGGAAAGTACCGAGAAGATTTTTCAGCACCCAAGGCATTTGTACCCAACGAAAAAACCAATGTACAAATCAAGTTACAAGACATCAACCACACTTTTCGCAAAGGACATAAGCTTCAAATACAAGTGCAAAGTACATGGTTTCCTCTGATTGATAGGAATCCACAAAAATTTGTGCCAAACATTTTTAAAGCATCTGCAGAAGATTTTGAAACACATACGCATACCATTTATAACGATTCGAGTATTGAGTTTTCGGTGATTAAGTAGCTTTAAAAAACGGTGATTGAATAACTATAGTTATGGGTATCAAGTTTATAAAACGCTTTTTAAGCTTTTCAAAGTCTTTTTCTTTCGGAGATAGGGTGTCTAAAATTATCTTTTTAAGGCGGTTAGATTAATATCAAATTAGACTCATTTTTTTATCAATAATATCTTAATGATGAACCAGGTTTAAAATTTGTTACAAAAACTATGAAAGAATAAATGTTTTTTCTTTATTTCGTATTTACAAAAATAAGAAGAAACACGCCCTATGCATTCTACTATCCAAACTGCACAAAATGTTAGTATTCATCAACGAGTTGCACCTGTATCTGATAGGATTTTCGCCTATTTGTTGGATTACCTAATCATTATAGGTATTTACTTACTTATTTTAGCTTTTTGGTTTGGCGTTGATTTAGGAAATACAGAGTCTTTTGCTTTTATCATGCTCATGACGCTTCCTATATTCCTCTATGATTTATTGTGGGAAACTTTCAACAATGGTCAAACACCTGGAAAAATGCTCTTAAAAGTGAGGGTTGTAAATATTGACGGAAGCAAGGTTTCTTTTTCAGCTTTATTGATTCGTTGGTTATTACGTCCCATAGATATTTCAATGACTTCGGGAGGAATTGCTATTATTTTTATTTTACTTACCGGTAAAGGTCAACGTTTAGGAGATATTGCTGCAAAAACCAAAGTGATTTCTGAAAGACCACAAGTTACCGTAAAACAGTTACAACAAGTTCAAGTACCCGATGACTATGTACCTCTTTTTACTCAAGTAACAGTCTTCAACGATGAGGATATGCAAAAAGTAAATCGAATTTATAGAAGTGCAGTATCTAATCGAGATCACAAGATGGTTCTCAAATTAGCAGCTAAACTCTCTGAACAAATGAAAGTTCCTTTTGGAGAAACCAAGCCTTTAGACTACGTTAAGCAGGTAATTCAGGATTACCATTATTATGCATTGAAAGCATAATTTATGAGTTTTATTGTACTTATCGATATTCTTGGTGTTGTTGCTTTTTCTATTTCGGGAGTGCTTACTTCCATGCGTAAAAAAATGGATTTGTTTGGCATTTTCATTATCGCATTTGTAACTTCAGTAGGAGGAGGGACGTTGAGAGATGTATTATTGGATGTTCCTGTTGCTTGGTTAACAAACATGACCTATGTGTACACAATCGCAATCACATCTACCGTGGCTATTTTGTTTAGAAGTAAATTAGCTTACTTACGGAAATCCTTGTTTTTATTCGATACTATTGGAATTGGACTTTATACGGTGGTAGGTATAGAAAAAGCTATTGAAGCAGGCTTGCACCCTGTAATTTGTGTGTTTTTTGGAACCATGAGTGCTTGTTTTGGTGGTGTAATTCGCGATATTTTATGTAATGAAATCCCCGTCATTTTCAGAAAAGAAATTTATGCGACAGCCTGTATAATTGGTGGTTTAGCTTATTTTTTAAGTTTGAAAGTAAAGGTTCCCGAAGATTTTGTATTTGTAATTGCCGCAGTGGTTGTTATTAGCATACGATTGCTTGCAGTTATTTTCAAAATTTCGTTGCCTTCAATTTATCAGAAAGAGAATACGGTTTGATGCTTAGTTTAAATTATATTAGATAATAATTTCAATTTTACCTATCAATACATATTAGTACAATCCACCAATATTTATTAAATTAGCGCTTTCAAAAAATGCGATAAAAATTTTATTATGAGCAAATACGATGTTATAGTTTTAGGAAGTGGTCCAGGAGGTTATGTTACAGCGATTAGAGCTTCTCAGCTTGGTATGAAAACCGCTGTTATTGAAAAAGAAAGCCTTGGTGGAGTTTGCCTTAATTGGGGATGTATTCCAACAAAAGCCTTGTTGAAAAGTGCAAAAGTTTTCGATTTCCTGAAACATGCCGAAGATTATGGTTTGAAAGTTGAAAAAGCTGATAAAGATTTTTCTGCGGTTGTCAAACGTTCTAGAAATGTAGCAGACGGAATGAGCAAAGGTGTTCAATTCTTGATGAAGAAGAATAAAATTGATGTAATAGAAGGCCATGGAAAGGTTCAACCTGGAAAAAAAGTTAGTGTAGAAAAAGATGGAAAAACTTCAACTTATGAAGCAAACCACATTATTATAGCGACAGGCGCTCGATCTAGAGAGTTGCCAAATTTACCACAAGACGGTAAAAAAGTAATTGGATACCGCCAAGCAATGACGCTAGACAAACAACCAGAATCAATGATTGTTGTTGGCTCAGGAGCTATTGGAGTAGAGTTTGCTAGTTTCTACAACGCTATGGGAACACAAGTTACTATTGTTGAATTTCAACCGAATATTGTTCCTGTTGAAGATGAAGAAGTATCAAAAGGTTTTGAGAAAATCTACAAAAAGAAAGGAATTAAGATTATGACTAATTCTTCTGTAGAAAAAGTAGATACCTCAGGAGATAAGGTAAAAGCCACTGTAAAAACTCAAAAAGGCGAAGAAATCCTTGAAGCTGACATCGTACTTTCGGCAGTTGGTATCAAAACGAATATCGAAAATATTGGTTTAGATGCAGTTGGAATCAAAACAGATAAAGACAAGATTGTTGTAAATGATTGGTACCAAACTAATGTTCCTGGATATTACGCAATTGGCGATGTAACACACGGACCTGCATTAGCTCATGTTGCTTCAGCAGAAGGAATCATTTGTGTGGAGAAAATCTCTGGGATGAAAGTTGAAGCTTTAGATTATGGAAACATCCCAGGATGTACTTATTCTAATCCTGAAATTGCTAGCGTTGGAATGACAGAAAAGCAAGCTAAAGAAGCCGGATACGAAATTAAAGTAGGTAAATTCCCTTTCTCTGCCTCAGGAAAAGCAAGCGCTGAAGGAAGCAAAGATGGTTTTGTGAAAGTTATTTTTGATGCTAAATATGGCGAATGGCTTGGTTGCCACATGTTAGGAGCAGGTGTTACCGATATGATTGCAGAAGCAGTTTTAGGTCGTAAACTTGAAACGACAGGGCATGAAGTTTTAAAAACAGTACACCCACACCCAACTATGAGTGAGGCCGTGATGGAGGCTGTTGCAGACGCCTACGACGAAGTGATTCACCTATAATTTTTCTTATATATGAAGCTGCCTGTATGTACGTACAGGCAGTTTTTTTATAATCGAGTATGAAATTTTCAAAACACATTGATAGCCCCCAAAACACAGAAATTAAATCCTTGCTTCAACTTCAGGAAAAGTCCAAGTTAAGAAAGAAACAAGGACTATTCATGCTTGAAGGGGAGCGCGAAATAAGGCTTGCACTAGAAGCAAATTACAAGATTCAAAAAATTTACATCTGTGAAGCGCTTTATCAAGATAAAGAAAATTTAGAATTTGAGGTTTCAATTGAAAAAATAAGCATTTCAAAAAATTGCTACGAAAAACTTGCTTACCGAAATTCGACAGAAGGTATTGTAGTATTAGTTCATACAAAATCACATTTGTTAAGTGAACTTCAGCTACCTGAAAATCCACTTATATTGGTTGCTGAAGCCCCTGAAAAACCGGGGAATATCGGTGCAATTCTTCGTACTGCGGATGCTGCAAAAGTCGACGCTGTAATTATCGCCAATCCAAAAGCAGATTTTTATAATCCGAATGCCATTCGTTCAAGTGTTGGTTGTGTTTTTACTAATCAGCTAGCATCAGGTACAACAGAGGAGGTGATAGATTTTCTTAAAGCGATAAAAATTTCTATTTATAGTGCTATTCTTCAAGATGCAATTCCGTACACAAACGTAGATTTTAAACATGCTTCAGCTATTGTAGTTGGTACAGAAGCAGAAGGATTGTCGCAAGCTTGGCGAACAAATTCAACTCAAAATATAATCATCCCTATGCGTGGGAAAATAGACTCCATGAATGTTTCTGTAGCTACCGGGATTCTTATTTTTGAGGCAATTCGACAACGAAATTTATAAGTGATTATCAGTTAATAATTCTAAGTTTACTTTGCATCTCTTTGATTCCAAAAATGGTCTATAGGTCCATTTCCTTTACCTAACTGATAATCTTTACCTGACTTAATCGCTTCATGCAAGTATTGCTTCGCCATTTTGCAAGAAGTTTCTATATCGTTTCCATGTGCTAAATAGGTAGCCATTGCAGCCGATAAGCTACAACCTGTTCCATGAGTATGATTTGTTTCAATTCGCTGAGAAGAAAATAAAGCTATTTTTTTGTCTTTGTGCAAGTATAACGCATCAACAAGTTCTTCGCTAGTAAGATGCCCTGCTTTTACGTAAGTATTTACTCCAAACTTTTCCCCCAACTTTGTTGAAAGGTCAGAAAGAGTTATGTTTTCAATACTTGAACCAAATAGAATTTCAGCTTCAGGAAGGTTGGGAGTTATTAAACTCGCAAGGGGTAAAAGTTCACTTTTTAAACTTTCGATGGCTTCATCCATTAGTAACCTGTCTCCCGAAGTAGCTACCATTACAGGGTCTACGACAATATGTTTGGGTTGGTAATTTTTCAAACTTTCAACTACAGTTGTAATTACTTCCGGCGAATGTAACATACCAATCTTTACCGCATCTATTTCGATATCTGAAAAAACAGCATCCAATTGTGCTTTTAGATGCTCGATAGAAACAGGAAAAATATCGGTTACTCCTTGAGTATTTTGTGCGGTTAATGCGGTGATTGCTGTGCAAGCAAAACCTCCATTAGCCGAAATACTTTTAATATCTGCTTGGATTCCCGCTCCGCCTCCTGAATCGCTTCCCGCGATGCTTAAAACAACTGCATATTTTTTCATTTAATTTTTTTTTATTTATTCCCCATTTACCTCCATTTAAAAATGGGGGCTATGGGTTTTCAATTATTTATTTATTTGATTCGATGATTTCTCCAAATATGACAAATCACATATTCAAAAATTCAATTAACCAACAGGCCATTTCTCTAATCGATAGGCGCTATCCCAAAACATCCATTCCATTTGTGAGGTTTTATAAAATGCCAAATGCATTTGTTCTCTTATTTCGTTAGAAGCTTTGGAAGCGTATTTTTCGGTAATATCTTTTGCTCTTCGAACTGAATTGGCGAAATCTTCACCACCATAGGTATCTATCCAAGCTTGGTAAGGATTGTTTTCAGTTTGCGGAAGACTCAACATATAATCACCTACATCCTGATAAATCCAAAAACACGGTAAAACAGCTGCTAGCGCTACTTCAATAGGTTGATGCGCCAAAGTTTCTGCTAAAAAGCCTGTATACATGATACAAGTCGGAGATTTAACGGGTCTCATTTTATCACCAAATGAAGCAATAAAAGTAGCATGAAGTGCCTGTTCGACAGCAATAGTTCCGCTTGCAAAGCCCATGAAATCCTTACTTTCTTCTAAATCTTCAAGTCGATTTGCAATTCCACATAAAATTTTACCGTATGCATTTAGGTAGTAAGCATCCTGATGCATGTAATACACAAATTTTTCTTTATCCAAGTTTCCTTGCTGAAGTTCACTCAAAAAAGGATGAGCTTTAAT
>SKIG01000067.1 GCA_007116535.1 Psychroflexus sp. | reverse complement strand
GGAACTGTAACAGGTAATGAGGCAAATAGAACCATTGAGTTAACTTTCGATTTATCTAGTGGTCTTGGGGATTATAACTTGGAAGTAGATGGGTTTTCTGCTACTTATTCGGTAGATGGTAATCCGCAGGTTACTTCTGAAGGGACAATTACACTGACCCAAGTTTCACAAACATACGTTGGTGGTAATTTTGAATTTGTTACTGAAGAATCTACAATTCAATCAGGTGTTTTCGGAGTAAATATCGAGTAAATATTAAATTGACATCATACAAAATCCCGATAGTTTACTTTCGGGATTTTTTATCCGTCAAAGAAAGCACTCACCAATGTCATAATACCGCGAAATATAAAAAACATAGCAGCTAAACAAGTAACACAACCTAATATCAACACGGGAATATAAAGGAACTTGTCTTGATTATTAAATGCTGAAAAAAGAATTGAAGGGCCTAAAAAAAGTAGAGGCAATGCTATAGCAAGCATTTTTACTCCTTTGGCTAGTTTTTCACGATTTGTGTGTTTCTGCTCCATCTACTTAGCTAATTTTATAGCGTTTCTCACGCTGCCGTATTTCATCAATAAAGCTTTTGCTTCTTCGTATGCTAAATTGCTCTTTTCTTTTAAACTCATTTTTGTTCCTCTATCTATAAGCTTTTCATTGGATAATTGCATATCAACCATTCGATTACCTTTCACTCTACCCAATTGAATCATGCTTGTAGTAGTAATCATATTCAAAACCATTTTTTGAGCTGTTCCTGCTTTTAAGCGTGAACTTCCTGTAACAAACTCAGGCCCAACTATTACTTCTACAGGAAAATCTGAAACTTTTGCTAATGGTGAATTTGGATTACAAGTTATACAACCTGTGATGATATTATTTTCCTGTGCTTTTTGTAATCCCGCTACAACATAAGGAGTGGTTCCTGAGGCGGCAATTCCTATTAACACATCGTCTTCAGAAATATAACTATTTTGTAAATCTAACCAAGCTTGTGTTGTAGAGTCCTCAGCCCCTTCAATCGCAGAACGAATTGCATTGTCTCCGCCTGCAATAATTCCAACAACTAAGTCAGGACTTACACCAAAAGTTGGAGGACATTCACTTGCATCAAGAATCCCCAAGCGTCCACTAGTTCCTGCTCCTATATAAAGGATTCGTCCACCATTTTTCAACTTTGCAATGCATTGACTAACTAATTTTTCTATTGCAGGAAGTTGTTTTTGAATTTCTAGTGCTACTTTTTGGTCTTCCTGATTCATGTATTGAAGCGTGTCTCCAATACTCATTTGCTCCAAATTATCATACAGAGACTCTTTTTCGGTTATTTTATCCATTTAATGAATTTTTAGTTACATATAAGTCAAATTAATCTAAGGCTAGTTAAAGTAACTAATTTTCTGCTCCAACCTCAACTTCAATTTCTATCATTTCTGAAAGGCTAAAATAACCAAAAGCAAAATTATTGTCATTAGTTTTATTGACAATATTTCCTCTTACTGTAGCAGGTTGGGCTTGAAATGGACCTCCTGCAGCTCCTGTTTGAGCAAGAAGCCTAAACAAGAAATTGTAGTAGCTCCTCGAAATTCCATGCATTTGAACAGTAACTACATCACCTACTTCTAAATCTTCATCACTAAAACTTACAGAACTCACATTACCATCGATAAATTCATCCGTAAGAACTGTAAAATCAGGAAAAGCTAGAAAATCAACAAAGAACTTGAATAAATAAAAATTCTCTTCACCGGCGGGATCTTCAAAAAATACCCTGACCTCGTTTTGTCCGCCTGCAAATCCGCCATCGTCAGTTTGTTCAATTCCTGCAATAGTCGGTACCGATGTCATCACTTCTTCCGATTCAAATACTTCACCTTCAGCTTCAACACTAAGAAAATATCTTCGATTTAAAATTGGTTGAAAATTTTCTGTACGGTATATGCCTGCTTCTACCTCTTCAAAAGAGAAAACATTTCCTTCTTCATCTTCAATTTGTACAAACGCATTTTCAATAAATGAAGGGGTATCATAAAAAAAACCTCTAGTTTTAGAAACTTTTATTTCTTGTATATTTCCATCTGTATCTCTCTCCCATTGCAAAGCGGCATCAATTACAACTCTTGGAGTAGCCTCTTCCAAATCTACCTCAATAACATCTAAGCAACTTGTAAACGATAAACTGAAAAGTACCGACCATAAAAATACATAGCTGAATTTCGAAACAGTTTTTGTTTCTGAACTATTAGAGCTTTTTATTTTTTTGAATTGATTATGTTGTTTCATAATTAAAACTTTATGTTGTAAGAAACTGAAGGAACCGCACCAAAAATAGCTAATCTAACTGCTTCGTTCGCTCCAGTGCTTTGATCCTGTCTGAAATTAATTGCTGTGGCATTCATTCTATTCAATACATTATACACCCCAAAGGTCCATGATGTTTTCCAATCTCTATTTTCATTTTTGGAAGGAACAAGCGTTGCAGCAACATCTACTCGGTAAAAGTCTGGTAATCGGTTAAAATTCCTGCCTTCAAAAACAGGTACTGTCAAATCTTGAAATTGGTATTGTCCCACAGGAAAATTGACAGGTAAACCTGTTTGGTAAATAACATTGCTATTCAGGCTCCATTTTTTATTTAGCTCATAGCTTGCAACCACAGAAATATCATGGGGTCTATCAAAATTATTCAAGTACCAATCTCCATTGTTGATTCCTGGCTCGTCAGGAGTTCTTCCTGGCGTTCTTTGCTCTGTTTTTGATAAAGTGTAAGCTATCCAACCAGTTAGTTTGCCCGTATTTTTCCGTACAAGCAATTCTAGACCATACGCCCTTGACTCGCCATTTAAAATTTCTCTTTCAATAGCATCGTTAGCAATTAAATTTGCTCCGTCTATAAAGTCAATTGAATTTGAAGATGTTCTGTAGAAAACTTCTGATTCTATGGAATAGGCTTCATTTTTTATATTTTTGAAGTACCCAAAAGAAACTTGGTCAAGTCGTTGTGGTTTTATAAACTGACCGCTAGGTGTCCAGACATCTAATGGTGTTGGAGACGAAGTATTGGTAATTAGGTGTAAATTCTGAACCATACGATTATACCCCATTTTTATAGAAGTATTGTCATCTATTGTATAAGCCAATGAAGCTCGGGGCTCTGGATTATAAAAAGAATAAAGAATACTACCTCTTGATATATCTTCTGTGGCAATTGGATCTGCTTGCTCATATATTCCTAAGGTAGAATTATAAATAACAGGAAGATCATTTTCGTAGCGGTTGATACCTGTTTGACCTAATCTATAAAAGGCACTAAACCTAAGCCCATACGCAACTTTTAAATTAGAAGTTATATCTTGTTCAACACCAAAGTGAATAGCACTTTCCCAAGCGTATTGCCTATTTAATTGCCGTGCATTTATTCCTGATTCGGGAGAGTTAGGGCGAATGTTTCCGGGGTTGAACTCATGCAAAAAGGTATCTACTCCGTATGTAAATTTGGTAGAATTGCTAATAACTTGATTGAAATCGTATTTCCAGTTTAGGTTTCTAACACCACTATCAAACTCAAAACCAACAGAGTTAAGGTCTAATGCATACAAGTAGTCATTAGCAACAAATGCCATATTGCTGAATAAGTTTTCTGTATAGGTGTGATTCCATCGTAAATTGATAAAAGTGGTTCCATATACGTTGATGAAATTTTCATTTATATTGAAAACATCTCGCCCGTAGTAAGCTGAAACCAATAACTTATTTTTTTCATCGATTCTAAAATTGAATTTTGAGTTTAAATCATAAAAGTAAGCCGAGTTTGGATTGTCTGCCAACTCTAAAAACAAATGTGCATAAGAACTTCTTCCACTTATTAAAAAGGAGCTTTTGTCTTTTTGAATTGGTCCTTCCACAAGAAGTTTACTTGAAACCACTCCCAAGTTTGCTTCACCTTTAAATTTTTGGTCATTTCCTGTGCGCTGAACAACATCCACAACTGAAGAAACTCTACCTCCATAGCGAGATGGAATACCTCCTTTGTAAAGCGTCAAATCTTTTACTGCATCAGGATTAAAGATAGAGAATAAGCCGAATAGGTGAGAAGAATTGAAAATAACTGCATCGTCCAAAAGAACTAAATTCTGATCGGCTCCTCCTCCTCGGACATTGAATCCCGAAGCTGCTTCACCGGCATTTGACACCCCAGGTAATTGAACTAATGAACGCAACACATCAGGTTCTCCTAAAACTACGGGGATTTTTTTGATTGTTTCTGCTTTTAAACTCGTTACACTAACATTGGCTGCTCGAATATCAGTTCTTTCTCGGTTGTCTGTTATCAACACTTCAGAAAGTTGCTCTTCAGACTGCCTTAATTCTATAAGAATTTCAGTGTTTTTATTTAGGCTCACTTCTTTTTCAACGGTATCAAAACCGAGGTAGCTTACTATTAAAGTGTAGGAAGATGAGCTTAGCTCGAAGAAAAAATTTCCATCAAAATCGGTTACTGTGCCTTTTTGTTGATTTTTAATTTCGACATTGGCACCTAAGATTGGTTCTTTGGAGTCTGCTTCAACTACCATTCCCTTAAGTTGAAATGACTCTTGAGCATAACCTACTAAACCAAATAGAAGTATGCTACATAAAATGAAAATTCTCAAAGCAATAAATTTTGAAACAAAGTTACTTCTAGATAAATGGCTATGCTATTAAATTTAAGCTAAAAAAATAGTAGTGAGCAAATAGAATTTCAGTGAATACAAAACAATTACTTACATTTTTTAAAAAATAAAAATACAAGGACGTTTGTGCAAATCTATGTTTTCACTTTTCCAGTCTTGGACTGCTTTAGCTTTTATGTATTCTGTTTCCAAAGTTAAATCACAAGCAACCGAAAGCATGGTTTGTGGGTGTAAAACTTTCAAAAAAATGTCTAACAGTTGGTTGTTTCTGTAAGGAGTTTCAATAAAAATTTGAGCTTGATTTTCTTCCAAAGACCTTTTTTCTAGAGCTTTTATTTTGCTTTTACACTCTTGCTTATCGATGGGTAAATACCCATTAAAACTAAAGCTTTGT
The DNA here is from genome assembly GCA_007116535.1 of Psychroflexus sp. Lineage (GTDB taxonomy): Bacteria > Bacteroidota > Bacteroidia > Flavobacteriales > Flavobacteriaceae > Psychroflexus. The sequence goes on along the minus strand of SKIG01000067.1, from coordinate 2,486 downwards.
CCATTCATGCCACTTGCCATCAATGCTAACAAAATAGATGATGGTCCTACCAAAGGAACAACTTGTATATTCTTTTGATGTGCTAAAGCAACTATTTGAGCACCCGGGTCAGCTACCCCAGGGCAACCCGCATCTGTTATTAATCCAATATCTTCACCTTTCAAGCAAGGCTCTAAAAATAAAGGTAATTCGATGCTTTGAGTAAATTTATTCAACAAGAAAAAATTAAGTATCGACTGATCTTTAGTTGGAATAATTTTCTTGATAAAATGACGAGTTACTTTTTCATTTTCAACGATATAGGTATCAATATCATCGATTTTTTTACGGATGGATAAGGGCAAAACTTCTAAGGGTGGTTGTTCACCAAGCCTGGAAGGAATCAAAAAAATCTTACCAAAGCTTTCGGACGATAATTCGTTTTGTTCTTCCATACCTATTTTATTTTATTAGCAATTATTGAGGTTGCTTCATCCAACAATTCGTAGACGTGCTGGAAACCACTTTCGCCTCCGTAGTAAGGATCGGGTACTTCGGCATTTTCATTAGGTGTGATTTCATTTAAAATAAATTCTACCTTATTTTTATCCTCTTCTCTTCTTGCAAGACGAATCACGTTTTGATAGTTGGAAGCATCCATCACATAAATTTTATCAAATCGATCAAAATCTGCAACCTGGAATTGTCTGCCTCTAAGCTTTGTTAAATCAATCCCGTTCTCTTTAGCGACTTTGATAGATCTTTTGTCAGGAAGCGCGCCTACATGATAATCGGCTGTTCCTGCAGAATCTACTTTTATTTTTGAGGTGTCGACCTTAGAAGCCATAAGTCCTTCTGCTAAAGGTGATCGACAAATATTCCCCAAACAAACCATTAAAATAGAAGACACTTTTTCTTTCATCGAAAATGGATTTTTAAACAAAATTAATATCCATAAAAATACAATTTTATAGAATACTTGAAAAATAAATTAGAAGAAAAAGAAAAGCAATAAATTATTTGGTTAACAATGAAGCTTCATTTGTAAATCTTCGATGTAACGCTTGAACTCTTTATCGGTGCTTTCTAAATTTTCGACAGTTTTGCAAGCGTGTAAAACAGTAGCATGGTCTCTTTTTCCAATATTTTTTCCGATGCTAGCTAAAGAATTTTTTGTCATTTTCTTAGCAAAAAACATAGCAATCTGTCTTGCTTGAACAATATTTCGCTTTCGAGTTTTAGATTGAAGTGTAGCCACATCCATATCAAAATAATCGCTTACCACCTGCTGAATCTCTTCAATAGAAACTTCGCGCTTGGACTTTTTCACATAATTAGCAACTATTTTCTCTGCTAAGGCTATATCTACATCTCTTTTTGCAAAAGATGAATGCGCAATTAAAGAAATGATAGCTCCTTCTAATTCGCGGATATTGGTGCGAACATTTTGTGCAACGTACTCAATAACTTCCTGAGACATTTCTACACCATCACGATAGAGCTTGTTTTTAATAATTCCTAACCTAGTTTCGTAATCAGGGATTTGAAGTTCTGCAGAAAGCCCCCATTTAAATCGAGACAAAAGTCTTTGTTCGATCTCTTGCATATCTACAGGCGCTTTGTCACTTGTAAGAATAACTTGTTTTCCGTTTTGATGCAAGTGATTGAAAATATGGAAGAAAACTTCTTGTGTTCCTTTTTTTCCTGATAGAAGTTGAATATCATCTACAATCAATACATCTAAAACTTGGTAAAAGTGAATAAAATCTGTTCGACTATTCTTTTTTACCACAGAATCAATATACTGTTGCGTAAACTTTTCAGCAGAAATGTATAATACCGTTTTTTCAGGATACTTTTCTTTGATATCTACACCAATAGCATGAGCTAGATGTGTTTTTCCTAAACCACTTCCGCCAAAAATAAGTAGTGGATTAAATGAAGTTCCTCCCGGCTTGTTTGCGATTGCTCTTCCAGCTGAACGTGCTAGGCGATTGGAGTCTCCTTCTAAGAAATTATCGAAATTGTAATTGTGGTTGAGCTGAGAATCTATCTGTAAATTTCTAATTCCTGGAATTACAAATGGGTTCTTTATCTCAGGATTTTTTGATTTGATAGGCAAATCAACATTTTGAGTAGCTACTTTTCCACGTTGAGCGCTAGGAACACTTTCAGTTATGCTAACACTTTCTGTTGTAGTACTATTTTTAGAAACTGTTACATACACTAACCTAGCTTTTGCCCCAAGCTCTTTTGTCAGGGATACTTTAAGTAAGCTAACATAATGTTCTTCTAGCCATTCGCAAAAAAACTTGGAGGGAACTTGAATACTCAACACATTTTCTTCAAGCTTTACGGGTTTGATTGGTTCAAACCATGTCTTAAATGCCTGTTGTGGTATATTATCTTCAATAAACTGAAGACAATTTTGCCAAACATTTTCCGCATTTTTCAACATATTCGTCTGTAAATTAATTGTTAAGATAATTTAGTTACTCGCATTTTTT
>SKIG01000120.1 GCA_007116535.1 Psychroflexus sp. | reverse complement strand
TTTTGTTTTATTTCAGCTATTTCAGTCTCAAAATAAGCTTGTATGCTTCCTTCTTTTATTCTGTTTTCAATATCAGGTTTCACCCAATATTTGACTCTTTCTCCAATACTTTTTCCTCGAACAATTAAGGTGACTTCAGCACCTTTTCGCCAAGTTTCAAGAGCTGCATCAACTGCTGAATTACTTGCGCCAACAATAGCTACTTTTTGCAAGGCATAATAATGAGGATCTTTATAATAATGACTTACTTTAGGTAAATCTTCGCCAGGGATATTTAGCGAGTTGGGCAAGTCATAAAAGCCTGTTGCAAGAACAATGTTTTTTGTTGAATAAGTTGATTTGTCGGTATGGATTATATATGCTTCCTCACTTTTTTCAAGTTGATGAAAACTTTCGAACAAATTAATTTTTAATTTGTTTGAGTTTACCACTCTTCTATAATACTCAAGTGCTTCTTGTTTGGTTGGTTTAGGATTTTTGCTAATAAAAGGGATTCCACCTATCTCAAGCTTTTCTGAGGTAGAAAAAAAGGTCATATTTTCAGGATAGTTGTAAAGTGAATTAACTAATACCCCTTTTTCTATAACTAAGTAGTTTAGATTTTTATTTTTTGCTTCGAGAGCACATGCTATTCCAATCGGGCCTCCACCAATAATCAATACATCAAGCATGATTTTTTGTTTACGAATTTATAATTTGTACTAAGTCTGAAATGGTTTGGGTTGGGTTTTCAGCATTGAATACAAAACTACCTGCAACTAGCACATCTGCGCCAGCTTCAATAAGTTTCTTCGCATTTTTATTTGTCACACCTCCGTCAATTTCAATTTTGGTAGAAGCGCCTTGTTGAATAATCATATCTTTTAGCTTTGTAACTTTTCGATAGGTGTTTTCAATAAAGTGTTGTCCGCCAAAACCGGGGTTTACACTCATAACACAAACCATATCAATGTCTTGTAAGCAATCTTCTAACAAACTAACGTTGGTGTGTGGATTAATGGCAACACCTGCTTGCATTCCATGCGCTTTTATAGCTTGTAAGCTTCGGTGAAGGTGGTTACAAGCTTCGTAATGTACAGTCAACATTTGGGCTCCTAATTTAGCAAAGTCTGCAATGTATCGGTCAGGATCGACAATCATTAAGTGAACATCCAAAAACTTAGTTGTATGTTGATGAATAGCTTTCAAAACCGGCATTCCAAAAGAAATATTAGGAACAAAAACACCGTCCATAACATCTATATGTACCCATTCTGCTTGACTTTTTTCAAGCATTTCGATGTCTCTTTGTAAGTTTCCAAAATCAGCTGCTAAAACAGAGGGGGCAATAATATTTTTCATTTTAATTATTTAAGGGCATTGCTGTGGTGGTTCAAAAGTCATAGGGAGTTGCTCATTGTTTGAAACAAGTTGAAAATTCCCAAGACGCAAGGTAGAAAAAGTAATGATTTGCTCTCCACCCGTTTGCTGTAGCGAAACATTCGTTAAGACTACATCTACTCTAAAAGTTCTACTAATTATGTTTGGACGAAACAAGTCAACTGTAAGAGATTGTGTTGCATTAGGATTCAAATAATTTGGAATTCCTTCTTCATTTACTGAATTAGCAGGATTCAAAATCGGATTGCCATTGGCATCTAATTCATCAAATGCATTTAAATCTTCATATCTTGTGATTACTCCATCTCCATCATCATCAGGGTCGAGATAATCAGGGATACCATCACCATCAAAATCAGGGTATTCATCTGGATTTTCATCATTTATAATTTCAATCAATGTTGGAACATTATCATTATCGTCGTCTGTGTCTAAAAAATTAGGGATACCATCACCATCAGAATCATCGTTAAATAGATTTCCGTCTCCATTTAAATCTTCTTCAAACGCAGGAACTCCATCATTGTCATCTTGAGCAGCAATGCTGTATATAAGGCTTGCGCTTCCTCCGTTTAAACTAACAAACTCTTCAATAACTTGAGGTGAACTCGGTGGAACTTGACGACAAAAATATTCACCACTTGAAGTACTCCCATTTAGTCTTCTGTATACTATTCTGTTAGCATTACTCAATTGAATAGTTTCAGGATTTGGTGGACAAAGACCTGTAAACCTTCCCGTAAAGTTATTTAACTGAAATTCAAATGAAATAGCCTCGTTGGTTTCAGGATTCACAAAATGAAGCACATTCTGATTACCCACTCTACAAAGTGAAAGCTGTGTAGAAGAATTGAAATCAAAATCAGATACAATAATGTCCCCGTCGCTACACGAGAGAAACAAAAGACTTATCAATAAGATATATATTCTTTTCATTTTTTTTAAATCGAAATAGCTGCAAACTTCAGCAAAAGTACACATAAAAAACAAGCACTTAAAAGCTTGTTGCCTAAAGTTGAATTTATTTTTGATAATCTTGACTCTTAAATTGAAGATGAATTTGCAGTGAGTTTTTAATTTTTTGAAATTAAATACAAGTGAAATAGAAACTCATTTTGTTTTCTTATGTTGCGCCTATTCAAAATATAGTTTCTTTCAAAAACATAATCTTCTTCTATTTTAAAATTTTCAGGTAGTATATCTAAAAAATTAGCATATTGATTTTCATTAACTAACACAAAAAAGTTTACATAATCATCAATTTTATCTGTTGAAAATTCTATAGTTTTAGAATTTAATTCCCAAATTACTTCTGGTCTAATTTCATCAAAATGAAATATTTTTTTGTTTTCAACTAAATTACTTGCATCTTCTACGGATAAATAATTTGATTCATTTAGAATATAGGATAATCCATATTTGCCAATACTTGTAGCAATAAGAATTACAAGCACATTACTAAAGATAAGGTTGGTTAAATTTTGTTTTTTGTAGTTATAGAAAATAAAATAACCTAAACATATACACGCTAACAATAAAATTATATACCAAAAAATAAATGATGTGCTTGAGTTTTTAATAAAAAATGGAACGAAGGCTGTTGAAATGCAAAAACATGAAATAAGAAGAAAATGAACAATCATAGCATACTTCTCTAGAAAGTAAGCTTTGTTTTCAGTCCAAAGTTGTTTTATGAAAAATGCCGTAGAAATAGCTAAGGGAAACAAAATCGGCATCAGGTATCGCGGTTTTTTTTCAGGAACGATGCTTAATAATACCAACGTAAATATAGTCCATAAAAAAGGAAAAAGATATATTTTGTCTTTAAGTAACCTTTTTTTTAGAATTGGAAGCAAAATCCCCAATAAAGCAGGTATAGACCAAATTCCTGTTTGAAGAAAGAAATTCCAATAAAAGTAAAATGGTTTTACATTATAGTTTGTCCAATTCTCAGATTCTTTTGAAACTATTTCAATAAACACATCAGGGTCTGCCCACCTTACATAAGCAAACCATGAACCTCCAACTAGAGTTGAAAAGGCAATTACTCCAATAAAAAGAAATACGTTTTTTTTGCTAATTTTAAAACTTATAGTATAGGCTAAAATAAATGGAATAAGTAACGCATAGATACCAATAGGCCCTTTACTTAGAATTGAAGCAGAAATCCCAAATGAAGCCAAAATGAAATCTTGAAAAGTGTATTTTGAATTCTTGAATAATCTAATTAAAAATAATATTCCAAATGCCATAAACACATGTGTGTACATGTCAGATGGCGCTTCAAATTGAATAACTATATAATAAAAAGATGAACCTAATATAAGTGTAGCTATTAAACTCAATTCTTTTTTATTACTCAAACATTTTACAATGAAATAAAAAACAATAAGGCCGATACTACTTATAATTGAAGTAGGCAATCTAAACCAAAATAAGGATTGGGTATCTTCGCTTACGAACAGAGTGCTGAACCAAGCAGGAAGTGGTGGTTTTTCGTACCTTGGAATACCATTCATAGTGGTGAGTAGCCAATTACCGTCTGTCAACATTTCTCTAGCTACTAAAAAGTTTCTAGCTTCCATGATTGAGATAGGTAGCAAGGCTAAATGACTGAAATAGGAAAGTAAACTGAATAGTATTATACTTATTACAGGGTACTTAAAAATAAATTTCATTTGTTTACACTTTTTTTGTCAAGCTGAATTTCGTTCAGCATCCATTTCTTATTATCATTATTTGAAATACATCTTTAAATTTTTTTATAAACAAAAATTACAGATAAGTAAATCATCCAATAACATTCTTCATAATTTTTAGATTACGCAAGTAAACTACAATACCAAATGTATGTCCCGCAATTAGCACTGGATCTCTCCTAAAAATACCATAGATTAAAATCAATGAAGCCCCCGTAAGGCTAATCCACCAAAAGCCTTTTGGTAAACTTGAAGCTTTCCTTTTTTCTGAATATATCCACTAATAAAAAAAACGAGATATAAAAAGTAGTTGACTCATTACCCCAAGAATCAAAAGCGTATTTGAAATAGAAGGATTTTCGATGAATGTACTAAGGTCTATTTTTTCAGTTAAAAAATAAAAAAGTAAAGTAACAATTGGAAAATATATAAAGAATAGCCGACTTAAAAGAGGGAATTTGTGCCATTTTTTTTCTAACTGAATATTTCTAATATAAATGTAATACGTTAGTGATTGGCCTAACATAATTGCAAAGTCGTTTCTTAAGTACCCATAAGTGAATAGCAATATAGAAGCAAAAAGGCTAATTTGCCAAAAAAATCTTGGAGCAATTACTTGCCTCTTTTTTTCAGAAGCAAACCACTGATAAAAGGTTCTAGCTGAAAATAATAATTGAGCTAAAAAACCTATTGAATAAATAATCCAACTATTAATCAATTTTTTTCTTGAATATGATAATTAATATATTTTTTTTTCATCCACAAATATGCAAAACAGTCAATTAAAGGCCCTATAAGCCTATTGAGTAAGCCAAAGTTAGCTTTGCCTGCAATTCTAGGAAAATGCTTTACATCAACTTGTTTTATTCGGCCACCTTGAAGCATTATCATAGCAGGAAGAAAACGATGTAGACCTTTAAACATAGGAATTTTTTTTGCGTATTGTGTATGTATAATTTTTAAAGGACAACCTGTATCATCCATACCATCTTTAGTAAAAATTCTTCTTATTCCATTAGCAATAAGAGAACTTAGATTTTTTACAAAACTATCTTTTCTGTCTTTATTCCTGTTACCTGTTACTAAGTGGTATTCTGTACAAAACTCAGCAAGTAAATTAAATTCATTCGGGTCTGTTTGAAGGTCTGCATCAATATAACCTGTAAATTCTGTTTGTACATTATCAAACCCTGCTTTGATTGCAGCGCTAAGCCCATAATTTCTAGAAAAGCTTATATATTTAAATTGATTGCTTTTTGCACAAATTGATTTGATTTTTTCTAGGCTATCATCCTTAGATCCATCATCAACAAAAAGGACTAGACTCTTTAACTTAGCATTTGCAAAGTAGTCTAAAAAACTAGTTTCTAATCTTTCAAGATTTTCTGATTCATTATAAACAGGAATAACTATGGTAAGTTTATATTCTGCCATATTTTTCAATTGTATTTTTATACCAATTTATTTGATTTTTCAAGCCTTCAGCTAGCGAAGTTTTAGGCTCATAACCAAGAATAACCTTAGCCTTATTGATGATAGCAACTGTTTCTTGTTGATCTGCTGTTCTTGGAGGAAGAAGGTTAAATGTGATTTTTTTATTTAGTAAAAACTCAACAGTATGTATTCCTTCTTGAGTTGTTTTTTGAATTGGACTTCCTAAGTTAATAATCTCTCCTGAACATTTCTGAAAATTTAAAATAGCTAAAAAAATACCTTCCACAATATCACCTGAATAAGAAAAACTTCTTTTATGTGACAAACTACCTTCAAACAATGGGAATGCTTCATTAAAAATTGCTGAACGAATTAGTTTTGTGTACAACTTATCTGGTCTTTCTCTTGGTCCATAAACGGAGTATAAACGCAAAGAGCATGCATTTATATTTCCTAACCTGTTTTCAGCTAAAACAAGCTGCTCGCCTGCTAGTTTTGTCACTCCATAATGAGAAGTTGGAGCAGCACTTGCTTTTTCCGTTTGAGTTGCGAACTTACCGTAAATTGAGGATGTGGCTATGTTTATAAAAAGCTTTAAATCCTCTTGCTTTTTTGAAAAGTCTAGAATATTTTTTGTTGCCATAAAATTGTTCTCCAAATAAGTTTCAAAACTACTAGAAGATGCAATTCCCGGTTGGGCAGCAAAATGTATGATAAAGTTATAATCGAGAGGTAAAGTATAATATAAGTCAGCATCATTCAAATCTCTATCATAAATACGAATTCCTTTTTTTATAAGTTCTTCTGCATTGATTCGTTTCAATTTTGTTGAATAATAATCATTGAAGTTATCTATTCCTTCTACTTCATAACCTTTTAATAAGAGAAGCTCTGCCATATGTGAGCCAATAAATCCAGCTATTCCTGTAATTAACACTTTCATTTTATGTAGCTCTTTTTTCAATTTTTTTCATTAGAAATTCGAATAAAAAGTAAGTAGAGTAACCCAAAACTAAGCCAATACAAAGACCTACAAGTATATCCCCAGGATAATGAACACCAATGTATATTCTACTGTAAGTAACAACAATTGCCCAAAATAGTAGCCAATAACCTATTTTTGGATACTTATCTTTTAGTTGTTTGATAAAAAAAACAGCTAAGGCAAAAGTAGTTGATGCGTGAGCTGAGTAGAATCCGTATTTAGCACAACGTTTTGCAACAAACCTACCATACTCTATAAACTCCTCATTACATGGTCTTGGACGCATAAATAGATACTTGAAATAACCTGCTAACTGATCACTCAAAGTTATTATTACTAATATTGCTAAGCATGAAATGCCTAAGACTTTTGCATTAAATTTTTTGTAAGTTAGAAACAACAAAACCACAAATAAAGGTATAGATGTCCACTTTTCAGTGATTATCAGCCAAAACCAGTCCCACTTTCTGTCACCTAAACTATTTAAGTATAGAAATAGGTCGATGTCTAATTGGTTAATCTTGTCGAGCACTTTTCGTTGGATTAGAAAGCTTTTTGGTTACAAAAATAAGCTCAAAAACGCTGTATAGTATAATACTATAAGCAAGAAGTTCTACACATTCTTCTGAGGCATCTTTGATACTTCTGTATTGTTCCATGGGAGCATCAATAATTTCAAAAAGCCCCATCCAATTAGTCTTTTTACCATATAGCCTGGAGAATAGATGAAGTATAGCAAGACCAACTATCAATATTCCAAAATGTATACTTTCTTTTACAGAATAAAGTTGATTTAGGTATTTTTCCCAGTTTTTCGCTAACAACATAACTGCCACTAATACGGCAGAGTAGGCGGGGATATTCCATGCATATTCAAACAAATAATCTTCAAATCGAGCATCGTTTTCTCTTACAAAATGAGTAAAAAAGAAGAGAGCTAATATAATATTATACAATCTGAGTGTAGTATACTTGACTGCTAAAACAACTAATATGATCATTGTTATACCTAAAAATAGAAGTTGGGTGTTCTCTATATAGCCATTTTCTTTAATTTTACCTAACTTAAAGTCTTGAGCCATCACAAAATAAGTTAGTAAGAAAATTACAGCAATGCTTGCAAGTCTAAGTGGTATAGATAAGAGGTCTTTAATTTCTGTTTGTTTCATTTTGTTAAAATATTTAATTCAAACGAATTTTAGCAGTTGTTATTTTTGCGCAAGGTATTTATTTTTTTGAAATTCA
>SKIG01000023.1 GCA_007116535.1 Psychroflexus sp. | reverse complement strand
TTCCCAAAATCTTCTGAAAATCAAGAGATAGTCAACAATATAGTTTGATTTCTTACTAATTTTGTATCTATAACTTTCAACTAATTATGCAATTTACAGAAAGAGAATTAGATAGAATCATAGAAATGGCTTGGGAAGATAGAACTCCTTTTGAAGCGATTGAATTTCAGTTTGGTATTAGCGAGCAAGAAGTGATTAGACTAATGAAACGTGAAATGAAACCATCAAGTTTTAGAATGTGGAGGAAACGCGTTCAGGGGAGAGCTACCAAACACCGAAAATTAAGAAGTCAGGAAGTAGATACGTTTAGATGTTCAAGACAACGCCATATCTCAGGAAATAAAATTTCAAAAAGAAGATAAGTCCAAGCTTTGTTTTACCTTTCTTTCTAATAACTTAGCCTGTGGCTTACCTTTTGCACGATTACTTCTCGCCCAAAAATACAAACCAATCCAAGCTACTACGAAAAAAGCAATAAGGCTTGTAGGTAAGATGGCTGACTTTTCAAGACTCAAATTAGTATAAAGCCAAATTCCGCAGGAGATAAGCCCGAGTGCTATACCAAAATGTAAAAACATAAACATTGTCCAAAGTCCCGAATCAGGACCAAATAAAAAGTGAATTTCATTTTCCATACCTTCATTATACTCATCCTCATCAACACGAATTTGAAGTTGAGGGGTATATATTTTTTGGTATTTCTTTTTGAAAGTCAACCAAGCATAATTGTCTGAAATTTTTAAATGAAACTTATTTTCCATATCCATTTCTTTCAGACGATTCATTACCTCTTCACAAGTAAGTGAGGTGCTTTTTTTGAATCGAAGCCTTAATTCAACTTGATGGTCTATAGCTTCACTTGTATAACTTCCCATGACTGAAATTTATAATGCCTAAAGGTATTATAATTTTTCTGACTTCAAAATATTCAATTTGTTATAATACACGACAAAAATTGAAAGTCGTCAAATCAGTTCTGCCCCAACCCGCCTAAGGCGGGAGCCTGATTTTCCTTGATTTCTTTCGCCTGAGGCGAACCGGGGCAAAAATCAAGGAATTTTAGAGTTTTTATTTTTTTGTCGTGTATTAAACAAATTTATAATTGCTAGATTAGTTGTTATCAGGGAATTCTTAACCCCTTCTTTTTGCACCTCGAATAGTATGTTTACCAAGTATTTTATTGCCTTCATTCTTGGAGGATTTCGACTGAATGATTTCCCAAATATGGTCGGATGCATGCTTTCTTGTTTTTTCTAAATCGACAATAGGATAAGGATAGTCTTCACCTAAACGAAAGTCATACATTTCTTGTTCTAGGGGTGTCATTAACCAAGGTTCGTGAACTAATGAAAGGGGAATTTTCTGAAGCTCAGGAACATATTTTAAGGTAAATGCAGCATCAGCGTCTTGCTTGTAGGCATTTTTAATTGGGTTGTAAATACGAAGCGTATGAATTCCTGTTGTTCCTGCTTGCATTTGTAATTGTGGGTAATGTATTCCTGGTTCAAAATCTAAGAACATACTTGCCAAATGCGTTGAAGCATCTTGCCATTTTTGCCAAAGCAAGTGCGTAAAGAAAGAAACTAAAAGCGCACGCATTCTAAAATTAAGGTAGCCAGTTTGATTCAAGCAACGCATAGCGGCATCCACAAGTGGAACCCCTGTTTTTCCTTCTTTCCAAGCTTTAATGTAAGACACGTTTTTAGTTTGTTCTAATTGATTGAAAGCAGGATTAAAATTTTCAAATTCGATGCGTTCTTCCATTTCAAATTTTTGAATAAAATGTGCTTGCCAACGCAAACGTGACATAAACTGACCTAAAGCTTGCTTGTGTTTTGTGGTCTCATATACCTTATCTGCTTGGTGAATTATTTCTCTAATTGAAAGACAACCCCAAGCAATATAAGGAGATAACCGACTGCATGAACTCCTAGCTTGCGTTGGTTTAGAAATGTGCCTTTGATAATTAGGATAACGATCTTTTAGAAATGAATTCAAATACCGCAATCCCATACTTCGACCTCCTTCCTGAAAGTTTGTGTCGCGTTGATATTGAAATTCATAATTTGGCAAGCTATTACTTAATTGATTTACTTGAGAAGTTTGAAGGAATTGCCCTTTGACGCCACTAAATTTGAGCGGGAACTTTTCCATAAATTGTTCCCAAGAGTTTACCCAATTTAATCGTGTTTTTAGACCTCGAAAAACACCATTGTTCACACTTTCATTCCATTTAATCCCCTGTTGTTTGAAGAGTTTTGCAATTTCTTTATCGCGTTGGTAGCTTAATTGAATTCCTGTTTCTTGATGAGAGAAAACTTGAGAAATTCTTACTTTAGCATGTAATTGACTAAAAATATGAATTGCATCCCCTTTCGTCACAAGAACTTTTGTGTCAGCTGTTGCTAATTCACGCTGCAAGTCTTTTAAACTTTCTTCAATAAAACGAAAGTGACGTTCACTATAATGTGGGTCATTTAGAAAAATGTCTTCAAAAATGTAGAGTAGCAAAACAGGTTTGTTTTTCTGCAAAGCCTTTTCAAGTGGCTCGTGGTAATGCAAACGCAAATCTCTTTTCAGCCAAACTATATTCATTTGGAAGGTTTATTTAAGCGCTTCTTTGTAGGTTGCTAGGCAACGTTCTCTAGCCATTTTATGGTCAACCATGGGTTCTGGATAATCGGATGTTCCGTATTCTTTGACCCATTTTTTGATGTATTTTTCGTCTTTGTCAAACTTGTCAGTTTGCGAATAAGGATTAAAAACTCGGAAATAGGGTGCTGCATCAACTCCTGTTCCTGCAACCCATTGCCAACCACCAAGATTAGAAGCCATATCGAAGTCAAGGAGTTTCTCTGCAAAATAGGCTTCTCCCCAACGCCAATCAATTAGCAAATGCTTGCACAAAAAGCTTCCAACAATCATTCGCACTCTGTTGTGCATCCATCCAGTTTCATTTAATTGACGCATACCTGCATCAACAATTGGGTAGCCTGTTTTTCCTTGTTTCCATTTTTCGAATTCTTCTTCGTTATTTCGCCATTGAATTCGGTCGTAATCAGGTTTGAAGCTTCGGTTGATGGTTTCAGGAAAATGAAATAAAATCATTTGATAAAACTCCCTCCATATCAATTCGTTTAAGAAAGTTTCGTTAGTCGCTTTTACGGCTTTTTGCACAAGCTTACGGTATGGAACGGCTCCAAAACGGAGATAAGGGCTAAGTCTTGTAGTTCCTTCAATAGAAGGAATATCACGAGTTTTTTGATAGTTGTTAAGTTTTTCCATTTGAATAGAATAGGAGGGAACTTCAATAGAAGATCGCTCAAAGCCAATATCGGCAAGACTCAAATTTGGCAATCGTGAATGTTGATAGGTGTTGTCGAGTTTTTCTTCTGAAGCAAATGGCTTCAACTGAAGAGACTCAAAATTCTTTTTCCATTGCCTCATATATGGGGTGAAAACTAAATAAGCTCCACCGGTATTTTTTTCAACTTCATTTTTTTCAAAAATAACTTGGTCCTTAAAATCGTGAAAAAAAATACCGTTTTCAGCAAGAAGGGTTTTTATCTGAGCGTCTCGTTGAGTAGCGTATGGTTCATAATCACGGTTGGTAAAGACCTTTTCTATATCGTAATCTTTCATGATTTGAGTAAAAACTTCCTCAGGTTTACCGTGAAAAATTGCGAGTGAAGAGCCGAAATCTTCTTGAAGTTTAGAACGCATTTCTTGAAGTAAATCCCATATAAAAGTAACACGCGCATCATTTTTTGGGAGTGGGTCAAGGATTTCACTATCAAAAATGAAAATTGGCATGACAGGATTTGCATCAGAAAGTGCATGAAAGAGTCCGACATTGTCTTCTAAACGCAAATCTCTACGAAACCAAAAAATAGAAAGTTTACTCATGTTTAATTTGATTTAGATTGATAAACTTGACATTCCACCATCGACACCAATCACTTGACCGGTAATCCAACTGCTGTCGTCACTAAGCAAAAAAGCTGTAATATTAGCAATATCAGAAGCTTCACCGACTCGTTTTAGCGGATGTCTTTCGTTCATTTTTTCTTTTTTATCTTCGCTACCTACCAATTTACTTGCTAAAGGAGTATCGGTTAGGGAAGGAGCCACTACATTCACTCTGAAAGAGGGTGCGTATTCAGCTGCCAAAGATCTTGCAAAACCTTCGATGGCGCCTTTTGCGGCGGCAACGCTTGTGTGAAAAGGCATTCCTGTTTGAACTGCTACTGTGCTATAATAAACAATACTCGCCTGCTCAGCGTTTTTTAGTTTACCTAATAAACCGTGGGTAACTTTTACTAAACTTAAGAAATTAAGTTTGAAGTCTTCTTCAAAGACATCCAATTTCATCATTTTGAAAGGTTTCAAATTGATTGTTCCTGGAAAATATACCAACCCATGAATTGTATCAGGTAATTCTAAATTGTTGATGTCGTCTGCAGAAGCATCAAAAGTGAGGTGAGTGACATTCAAGTCGCTTAGATTTTCATTGCTTCTCGAGGCTACAAATACATTATGTTTTTCATGCAAGAGCTTAGCTGTTGCAAGTCCAATTCCTTTGCTTCCTCCAATTAATAGTATATTCTTTTTCATTGTATTTTATTTTTTTAGATTTATTTTAATTGATACATTTCTTATGATTTACATACTTCCAAACAACTCAGTCATTTTTTGAGTTCTCTGTTGAAAAATTTCATTTAACTTGGGTTTTACAAGAATAGGGTGAACTAATTGCCCAAGCCAACCAAGAGGAACTGCATAATGAACCAAATCTTCAATTTCTACACCGCCCTCAATTTCGTGAATAAAATGTTTGTGATGCCACATTTTGTATGGTCCGCTTAGTTGTATGTCAACAAAATAGGATTCTTTTTCTACATGCGTTATTTCCGTAACCCACTTGGTAGAGAAGAGAGGGAGTGGAGTCACTTTGTATTGAAGGATTTGTCCGGTAAACATTTCTTTATCCGCTCCTGAAAGAATTTTAAAGCCCATGTCTTGAGGCATTATTTTTTGCAAATTTCGTGGGTTTGATAAAAATTCCCATGCTTCTTTCTTGGAAATAGGAAAGCGCTGCTTTGAATGTATTTCGTAAATTCTCATACAATTAGTGAACTTGTTAAGGTTGATGTCGACAAGAAATTTATCATGAAGTAAACATCATAAATTTTCGCATTTCAAAGGTAAGGAAGCATTTGTTTAATAAAAAATATGATTAGTTAAACAAAAGTTATTCTTTAAGCACAAAAAAGCCCGATGTAAATCGAGCTTAGGGTTTCAAGAATTGTAAACTTAATTGTCTTTAACATCACCATCAAATGGTGGTGGGCCAACAAATTGTGGCATTCCATCGTCTTTTTTCTTTTTAGATGTTTTGTTTACTTCAAAAACTCTGTAGGGATTAGAACGTTGGATTTTTTCTCTCTTTTTGCAATCTAAGTTGATATATTCTTCTTTGTACTTTTCGTTTGCTTCAATATTCCATAAAAAATAGTAGACCTCGTGAATGTTTTCGAGTCTTTGCTTGAACTCTTCTTTATGTTGGTAGTGCTGAATACTTATAATAGCTTTTTTAGGAGACTTTGACATTTTTGGGTTCCCGTCAGGATTCACAATAAAATTATAAATATATTCTTTGAAGCGTGTTTCATTCAAAAATGTGATGTCTTTCTCATTTGCCAAAAGTTTCCCTTCTTGATTGATTACAAGTTTAAGTACATCTCTTTCAGAAGCAGCGTCTACTTCAAAGGATTTAACTTCATTTTCAATAGGACATTTATTATCTAACCATGATTGAGCTTGCGATGGAAGGCTATAAATTAGTAGTAAACTTAAGGTGACAAAAATTTTCATAGGTTAACATAATTTAGTGTATAAAACACAAAATTACAAAATTTATTATCAACTACTCAAATAAAAAAGTGAGACCATTAATGATCTCACTTTCTTACAAACAAAATAAACTATCTAACTAACAAATATTTAATCTAAGTTTGGTAATAATACAGCGTCTATAACATGTAAAACACCGTTTTCGATAGCAACATCTGCTGCAATAACACTTGCAGTATTTCCTGTTGCATCAGTAACTGTCACATTTGCGCCATTTCTAGTCACGGTCAATTCTTGACCCGATAATGTAGTAACAACATTTGAACCTTCAGCTAAATCACCTGCAAAAGCAACTACAGGAACAACATGGAAACCAAGAACTGTTCCAAGAGCATCTAGTCCTCCTAACTCAGCAACCAATTCATCTAAATTACTTGCGCCAAATGCTGTTAATGCAGCCTCAAATGCAGCATTTGAAGGAGCAAATACGGTTATAGCATCTTCATTAAGTAAATCTTCACCTAATCCATCTATAGCACCAACTGCATCCAAAAGGATTGTTAAGCCTGCTTCTTGTGCAGCTTCTACCAAATTAGGTAAATCTTCTTCCTCTTCTTGCTCAGTTAATAACACACCATCAATTACGTGTACAACTCCGTTTTCTATTGCAACATCTGCAACAATTACATTGAATGTTCTCCCGTTAGGATCTGTCACGGTAACACTTGAACCGCTTCTTGTTACAGTTAATTCTTCTTCAGCTAGTGTGGTAACAACATTATCTCCCTCAGCTAAATCTCCTGCAAAAGCAACTGTAGGCACTACGTGTATACCAAGAACTGCGTTTAATTCATCGATTCCGCCAAGTGCTTCAACTAATTCTTCTAAATTGCTAACGCCGAAAGCTTCCAACGCATCACCAAATGCTTCGTCCGTTGGTGCAAACACTGTTATTGCTTCTTGAGAAAGTAAGGCTTCGCCAAGACCATCTACAGCACCAACAGCTTGTAACAAGATATTTAATCCTGCAGCTTCAGCAGCTTCAACTAGATTAGGTAACTCTTCTTCCTCTTCTATTTCTAATTCAGGAAGGATAACTCTGTTGATTATGTGTACTACACCATTTTCGATTTCAATATCTGGTGTAACTACCGTAGCAATATTTCCTGCTGTATCTGTAACTGTAACAGTAGCTCCTGTTTTATTAACAGTAATTTCTTGTCCTGCTAAAGTACTAAGAGTTGTATCTCCCTCAGGGATATCTCCTGAAAATGCAACTGATGGTACTACGTGGTAACCAAGAACGATTTCTAAATTCTCTACTCCTCCAATAGCGGCAACTAACTCTTCCAAGTTGCTAGCTCCAAAAGCTTCTAATACTGCACCAAAAGCATCATTAGTTGGAGCAAATACTGTAATGTTTGAAGCATTTAATAAAGTTTCTCCTAATCCTTCAACTGCATTTACAGCGTCTAATAATACAGTTAATCCTCCTGCTTGAGCCGCTTCAACTAAGTTGGGTAATTCAGGGTCAGGACCTACATTTGTTGGTAAATCATCATCATCTGAACATGCAACGATTGAAACACTCAAAAAGAGCAACATAAATAATCTTGTTAATTTTTCCATTGTAATTTTTTTTAGGTTTACAACACTTAAACACACCAATTCAAATTACTACTACCTGTTTTTTTTGATTTAGCTTAGCTTTAACTAAAAACGTTAATGATTGCTTAGCAAATTATATCTTCTATTTTGAATCAAACAATTGTTTTTGTATGTCCTAAGTTGTTTATTTTGTGCTGTTTAAGTAAGTAGCTTTGTTGGAATTAAATAATCGTAAAGCTTTCATACTGAAATGATTTTTCAGAAAAAAATTAATGTACATTTGCAGCCTTAAAATAAATTTTCACATGGATATTAGAAATATCGCCATCATTGCCC
>SKIG01000080.1 GCA_007116535.1 Psychroflexus sp. | reverse complement strand
TAAGTCGTTGGTTATTTTTACAACCTTTTCAGCAATTCTTAATGCCATTTCTTCTCCTTCAATAGCGCAAGGACCTGCAAGAAGAAAAAAGTTATCAGAATCAAGGTGTTGAAGTTGTGGAATATCTTGTAAATTCATCTCTTTAAATTTTTGCCAAAAGTACGTTTTTTATGCCAACTAAATAAAGTAGTTTATTGTGTAGCTTTCCATCAGTATATTAATTCCTTACCGTAATTGTATTTTGTGGACTGAAATCTTTATACTTTATATCGTATTTTTGCAGCATTAATTTCTTCAAATGCAAAAAGAAAACACATATATATTAGCTATTGAATCCTCTTGCGATGATACATCAGCAGCTGTTTTTTGTAACGACAAAAAGTTAAGCAACATAATTGCTTCGCAAAAAGTCCATGAAGCTTATGGAGGAGTTGTTCCCGAACTCGCTTCGCGTGCACACCAACAAAATATTGTACCTGTTGTAAATCAAGCTATTAAAGAAGCAGGGATTGAGAAATACCAATTAAATGCGATTGCCTATACGCAAGGACCTGGGCTTTTGGGGTCACTTTTGGTGGGTGCTTCTTTTGCCAAATCATTAGCTTTGGCGTTGGATATTCCCTTGATAGAAGTTAACCACATGCAAGCCCATATTTTAGCTCATTTCATAGATGATGAGGCACAGAAAAAACCAGAATTTCCTTTTCTTGGAATTACCATCAGCGGTGGTCACACACAAATAGTTCAAGTAGATGATTATTTCACTATGAAAGTTATTGGAGAAACCCTTGATGACGCAATTGGCGAAGCATTTGACAAGTGTGGAAAAATGCTTCAATTACCTTATCCTGCAGGGCCTCATATAGATAGGCTTGCGAAAGAAGGAAATCCGCAGCGTTTTCAATTTTCTGAGCCTAAAGTAGATGGGTTAAACTTTTCATTTAGTGGATTAAAAACAGCGGTATTGTATTTTCTTCGGCGAGAAACCAAGGCTAATCCTAATTTTATAAAAGAAAACATAACTGACATTTGCGCCTCTTTACAATATACTGTAGTGACTATTTTGATGAATAAAATCAACAAAGCAATTAAGAAAACAGATATCAATAGAGTAGCAATTGGAGGAGGAGTTTCTGCTAATTCCGGAATAAGAAATGCACTCATAAACGCTCAAGAAAAAGGTAAATTAGAAGCCTTTATTCCAAAATTTGAATATTGTACCGACAATGCAGGAATGATTGCCATAGTAGGATATTACAAATATATTCAACAACGCCATCTCGATAATTCTCGAGAAAATCTTCAACTAGCCTCAGCAAGAAGTAAGTTTTAGAGAGAAGATTAAACACTGAACTTGCCTACCTATGTCTTGAAAAGAAAGATTATGGTCTTAAGTATTTTTTGTTTTCGGTGGTTATTTTTACGAGTAACAGATTTTTTATATTGTTATTTTGTTATTCATCTAGAATCTTCGGTTCTGTAGCTTGATTTAGTGTAATGAAATAAAAACAGAAATAAGAGCGGATTTGGAAAAAATCTATTTTTCTTATTTGCTTGAAAAAATGAGTGCTTTTTAAAGAAATAAGTTAAATTATCAATACTGTTCCTCGTCATTAGGAAAGTCACGAGATTTTACATCGTCATTGTATTGCTTGATGGCACTAGTCATAATTGTGTTGAGGTCGGCGTATCTTCGAAGGAAACGTGGATTGAATTCGTGATCCATTCCTAGCATATCATGAATGACTAATACTTGCCCATCTACACCATTTCCTGCACCGATTCCAATTACCGGGATAGTAAGACTTTCTGCAACTTCCTTGGCTAATTTTGCAGGAACCTTTTCTAATACTAAGGCAAAACATCCTATTCGTTCTAGCATTTTAGCGTCTTCTTTCAACTTTTCAGCTTCTTCTTCTTCCTTTGCGCGAACAGTATAAGTTCCGAATTTATAGATTGATTGCGGTGTTAAACCTAAATGCCCCATTACAGGAATACCTGCCTTAAGAATACGCTTTATAGATTCCTTTATTTCGCTTCCACCTTCTAATTTTACGGAGTGTGCTCCACTTTCTTTCATGATTCGGATAGCAGAACGAAGCGCTTCTTTTGGGTCACTTTGGTAACTCCCAAATGGTAAATCCACAACAACTAGTGAGCGATGAATACCGCGAATTACACTAGAAGCGTGATAAATCATTTGGTCTAGAGTTATTGGAAGTGTTGTTTCATGCCCCGCAATTACATTGGAAGCAGAATCACCAACTAAAATTACATCAATACCGGCTTGGTCAACAATACGCGCCATGCTGAAATCATAGGCAGTAAGCATAGAAATTTTCTCTCCATGGGACTTCATTTCTACAAGAGATTTTACTGTGATGCGTTTGTATTGCTTTTTAGCTACTGACATAGTTTTACTGATTTAATTATAATTGTCAAATGTACGAATTATAAGCTATTTGAACAGGTAGAAAAAGAAAAACTGCCAACCCTATGAAGAGTTGGCAGCCAAACTAACTAATTAATCATGAAAAAAAACTAAAACATCAAAGTGATATCTAATTTGAAGTCGTCGTAGATAGTTTTATCTCCTAAATTATCAAAAAAGCTTCCTGAACCATAACGGATATTGTATTTTGTTCTGTCAATTTTGAAGCTTGTATTTGCTTGTCCTTCATCCATTGTTAAATCAAAAGCAATTGGATTGGATTTTCCTTTGATGGTCATTGTTCCTGAAACGCCGTAAGTTTTCCCTTTTTTAGCTACTGTGTTTATTACAAACTTAGCTGTTTTGTGATCATTCACTCCAAAGAAGTCATCAGAATTTAAGTGACCTTCTAACTTCTGCTTGCCGTCGCCTTCAAGATCTAATACATTGATAGTGGTCATGTCTACTACAAACTCACCACCAACTAATTCACCACCTTCCATAAGCAAGAATCCTTCCTTAAGTTGAATGTCACCATCATGGGACCCGGTTAATTTTTCACCTTCCCACAAGATTTTACTTTTTTTGATTTCAACTTTTTCTTGAGCTTGGACGTTTACTCCAACAAGAGCTACCAAAGCCACTAACATTACATTTAATACATTCTTTTTCATTTTGTTTCTGTTTTAAATTAAGGTTTATAATTAAATTTTAGTAAATAATTCGTTTTTTGGTTTTCTAACTTTTTTTGCATCTTTCATTTGGTCTTCTTCAGATCTAAAACCAACAGTTGCAATTACAGCACTTGTTAAGTTTTTTGATTTTAGGTCTAAAATTTCATCAAATTGAGCAGGATCAAAACCTTCCATTGGACAAGCATCTATTTCGTGAACTGCCGCAGTAGATAGCAAATTACCTAAGGCAATATAGGCTTGTCTTTTAGCCCAAGAAACTTTTTCCTCTTCTGGGAAAGTTAGTACTGTATTTTTAATCATGTCACTGAAACCTGATAAATCTTCAAGTGAAATTCCTCTTGTATCAGCTGTATTTTGCATGTAATCAGCTAAGTATTTCTCATCTACATTTGTGTTTACAGCGAATACCAAAACTTGAGACGCATCTAAGATCTGTGGTTGTTGCCAAGCTACTTCACTAAGTTTAGCACGAACGTCCATGTCTTCAACTATAAAAACTTCATAAGGTTGTAATCCATAAGAGGATGCAGTTAGTTGGATTGAATCCAATAACAGATTCAATTGTTCCTCGCTAAGTTTTTTGGTATTATCAAATTTTTTGGTAGCGTATCGCCACTGTAGACCTTTTAAATAACTACTCATTGTTTCTAATTTTAGTTAATAATTCGGTTAAAATAATTTGTTCATCAGCTGTTAACTGATTGATTATTGATTGCTCTTTGCTTTCAACTACTTGATTGAGATTGTTTAGTAGGTCTTCTCCTTCATTAGTAATGAAAATTTCTATTTTTCTTTTATTCGCCTCACAGATTTTTTTTACAACAAGATTTTTTAAAATCAACTTATCAACTAGTCTCGTTGCGTTACTATTTTTAGCCAACATTCTTTTTTGAATTGAAGATAAGTTGGCAGGCCTCCCTTTTCTACCTTTCAAAATCCTGAGTACATTAAATTGTTGAGAAGAAATATCGAAGGGTTTAAGTACATCACTAATTTCATCGTTTAACCATTGACTTGTGATTAACAAATTAAGGATTGCCTTTTTATGACTTGGTAAATTAACTGAAATTATGTGTTCTTCAATTTTCATTTTGTAATAAATGTAGGAACGAATGTAAGACAGTTGTATATACAAATGTCTTATTGTTAAGTTAAATTTTATCTTATGTCTTTTTTAACTTTTGAGACATCTTCATATAAAAACGAAACAAAAAAAATCATCACGCATAGTGATGATTTTTGAATTCATTTATATGAAAGAATATATTAAGACTTCACATAGTCTAGCACTTTGCAAATTTCAAGGCATTCTTTCATTTGTTGAAATGTGTGTTCGATATCGTTGTCTAACCCAATGGAAAAACGAATTAAGCCTTCTGAAAGTCCCATCTCTTTTTGTTCTTCTTCGGGTATTTCTGAAGAAGTAGAAGTTCCCGATGCACAGAATAAGGTTTTATAGAAACCTAAACTGACTGCTAAATAACCAATATTTTTATGTTGCATAAGCTCCATTACTTCATTTGCTTTTTCAAGGCTTCCAACATCTAGAGTCATTAGTCCACTAAAACCGAATTCTTCGTTTAGTTGTGCTTTCATTTGGTAATGACCACGGTGATTTTCTAAGCCTGGATAACCAACTTTTAGTCCGAGTGAACTTAACTTTTCAGCTAAATATATCGCGTTTGCTGAATGTTGTTTCATTCGAATAGGCAAAGTGCGAAGATTTTTTAAGATGGAGGCTGCTCGTAAACTATCTAAAGTTGAACCAAAAAGCATGGCTGCACCATCGTTGACGCTTTTTATAGCTTCGATGAATTCTTGACTTCCACATACAATTCCTGCAACGCAGTCGGAGCTTCCATTGATAAATTTTGTTAAACTATGTATAACAACATCTGCACCTAATTGAATAGGAGAGATGCATAAAGGAGTGAAGGTATTATCTACAACTAAAGTTAACTTATGTTTTTTGGCAATTTTTGATAGCGCCTTAATATCTGCAATCTCTAGTAATGGATTGCTAAGTGCTTCACAATACAAAATTTTTGTGTTAGGTTGAATAGCTGCTTCAATTTGCTCTAAATTTGTGATATCTACAAAAGAAGATTCAATTTGAAATTTAGGCGCAAAGTTTTTCAAAAAGGCATAGGTTCCGCCATAAATAGTTCTACTTGTAACAATGTGATCTCCTGCATTACAGAGTTGCATTAATGTAGCTGTAATAGCACCCATTCCCGAAGCGAAAGTTTGTGCCGCTTCAGTGCCTTCCATCCTTGCTAGTGCTTCCCCTAAGTACAAATTACTTGGTGAAGTATGTCTTGAGTATAAATAACAGCCTTCTGTATTGCCTTCAAAAGTGTCAGACATACTTTTTGCAGTCATAAATGTATACGTTGAAGAATCTGATATCGAAGGATTAACTCCTCCGAATTCTCCAAAAAATTGTAGGTCTTGTAGGTGTTGTGCTGGTTGCTTTGATTTCATGAGTTTAATTTTTTATAAAATTAATTATTAAGCATATATTGTTCAATAATTAATCATATAAATAGAACATTGTTTTAATATTTTATTTAATATGGGAAAATATTCTATTTTTGAATAATTTTTTCAATATTTATAGAATGAAGTACAAGTTAGATGCCACTGATAAACAAATAATCAGTCTTTTACAGAAAGATGCAAAAATGACTACTCAGGCTATCGCAAATAAAGTGAGCCTTTCAAAAACTGCGGTGTTTGAACGTATACGAAAATTAGAAAAGGAAAAAGTAATTAAGCATTACACTGCTGTTGTGGACCCTTTTAAAACCAATCAAGGATTTTTAGCTTTTTGCATGGTTCAACTAGAAAAGCATACGCAGCAATATTTAATAGATTTCGAAAAAAATATCACCAAAATCCCAGAAATTTTAGAATGTTATCACGTGAGTGGAACGTACGATTACTTACTGAAAATACGCTTAAAAGATATATCTGAGTACCGAGAGTTTATGGTGAATACCTTAACTCAGATTCCACATATTGCTAATACGCAAAGTGCTTTTTCCATTGGGGAGATAAAGTAATGTAGTTTATTAATTTTTAAAATTGTTTTTTGTGTGACTTATTTCTCTGTCCAAGCATCTGTACATCTGTTGTAGAAGGATGCTCGAAAACTTCTAAATCAAAATAAGGTACGGCAGCAAGAATATGATCAAAAATATCCGCCATGATGCGCTCGTAATTCACCCAAACTTTGTCTGCACTAAAGCAGTATATTTCTAAGGGAATACCATGTGCAGTTGGTGCTAAATGTCTACTCATGGTCATCATTTCTTGGTTCACTTGTGGGTGTTGTTGCAAATAGTGATCGATGTAAATTCTGAACAACCCAAAATTAGTTAAGTTCCTTCCATTAATCAGCACACTTTTGTCTGCATTTTTTGCTTTATTGTGCGTCAAAATTTCTTGGTGGCGCTTTTCTACAAAATCTTGGATCAATTGAATTTTTTTAAACGCTTCAATTTCACTTTCTTTCAAAAATTTAATACTATTGGCTTTTATGAAAATAGAGCGTTTAATTCTTCTCCCGCCTGAATTACTCATTCCACGCCAATTGATAAACGAGTCTGATATCAAATAGTAGGTTGGAATGGTAGTTATGGTATTGTCGAAGTTACGAACTTTTACCGAAGCTAAGTTGATTTCAAACACATCTCCGTCGGCACCATATTTTTCCATAGTGATCCAATCTCCAAGTCGAACAGTGTCGTTCACAGAAACCTGAATACTTGCTACGAAACCTAAAATAGTATCCTTGAAAATTAGTAGAATAATAGCTGAAAGTGCTCCTAGACCTGTAAGTAATTTCAGGATAGAACGGTCAGATATAATACCAAAAACTATAATCAAACCAAACAACCAAGTGATAATCATAAACACTTGAATGTAACTCTCAACTGGTTTATCTTTAAAAGAATTTAAGGTTTTAAGGAAGTCTTTTACCGTTCGCAAAATGCTTTTGAGAAGCATAATTACTAAAATGACAGTGATTACACTAACAAACTTGTCAACAACAATATTTAAAGTCGGGAAATCAATGAATATATCAGGAATTACAACATATACAAAATTGATAGTAAGTAAGTTAGATAGGTGAAAAAAAAACTTATTTTCAACTAAATAATCATCAAATTTTGTAGCTGATTTTTCTGCAAATTTGGTAAAAAGACGCTCACCAAAAACACGTAAAATCTTGTAAATGAGATAGGCGATGAAAATTACACCTATCAAGTTTACTATTAGATTGATTAACAGTGCATTTTCTTCTGAAACGCCTAAACTTTCATTAAAATAACGATATACATAATGAAGTTGTTCTTGTCTTTCTAAATTATTCATAGATATAATATAAACCAAATTAAACTAACTAAGAAAGTTGTGAGCGCAACTACTTTTAATTGACTATCTAAAAGTTTAGCTTCACGTGTTTGCCATACTTTCTTTAAATGAATTGCAAAAATACCAAAAGGAAGTAAATTGATAATCCAAATGAATGAATTTGCTTCTGTGATTGCATATACTGAAAAACTAAGCACCCCCCCAAGAATTAAAAAGCTATGGTATATTTTTGCTTTTTCAAAGCCTATAAGAACTACTAGTGTATTTTTATTTGCAAGTTGGTCGCCCACATGGTCTCGCATATTGTTTAAATTCAACACACCAACACTCAATAAGCCAACACTTATTGCGGGGAGAACATCAAATAATGTAAATTCCTTAGCATATAAATACAAACTACCCAAAACGC
>SKIG01000081.1 GCA_007116535.1 Psychroflexus sp. | reverse complement strand
CGTGAAGATGTTTGGGAGCCAGAAACTGATGTATACTGGGGAGCTGAAGAAAAATGGTTAGAAGATGAAAAGCGTTATTCAGGCGATAGAGAGCTCGAAAACCCTCTTGCTGCAGTACAAATGGGATTAATTTACGTGAACCCTGAAGGTCCTAATGGAGTGCCGGATCCTGTTGCTGCCGCTCACGATATTAGAGAGACTTTTGGGAGAATGGGTATGAATGATGAAGAGACAGTAGCATTGATTGCAGGTGGTCATACACTTGGTAAAACTCACGGAGCAGGAAGTGCAGACCATATTGGACCAGAACCTGAGGCTGCTGCTATTGAAGAACAAGGCTTTGGATGGACTAGTTCTTACAAGTCAGGTAAAGGAAAAGATGCAATTACTTCAGGTCTTGAAGTAACTTGGACATCTACTCCTGCTCAGTGGAGTCATGATTATTTGACTTTCTTATTTAAATACGAGTGGGAACTTGACAAGAGTCCTGCAGGTGCTCATCAATGGATAGCTAAGGATGCTGCGGCAATTATTCCTGACGCTTTCGATGAAAATAAGAAGCACAAACCATATATGCTAACAACCGATTTGTCGTTGCGATTTGATCCCGCTTACGAAAAAATATCACGTAGATTCTTAGAAAATCCCGATGAATTCAATGAAGCATTTGCGAAGGCTTGGTTTAAATTAACGCATAGAGATATGGGCCCAAGAACAACTTATTTAGGCCCTGAAGTACCACAAGAAGATTTGATTTGGCAAGACCCAATTCCAACACCTAATCATAAGTTAGTTGATGCAAAAGATATTGACGCCTTGAAAAAGGAAATTCAAAAATCAGGTCTTTCTATTCAAGAATTGGTTTCAACTGCATGGGCTTCGGCTTCAACTTACCGTGAGTCTGACAGAAGAGGAGGAGCTAATGGTGCTAGAATTATGCTTGAACCACAGCGAAGTTGGGAAGTTAACAACCCTGATCAGTTAAATAAGGCCTTAGGTAAATTAGAGAAAATTCAGAAAGATTTCAATAAGAAGTCTAAAGATAAGAAAATATCTATGGCTGACTTAATTGTATTAGCAGGAAATGTAGGTGTTGAAACTGCAGCTAAAAATGCAGGCATAGATTTAGAGATGTATTTCTCTCCCGGAAGAGGTGACGCAACACAAGACCAAACAGATATAGAGTCTATCAATCTTTTGGAGCCTGAAGCAGATGGTTTCAGATATTACTTAAAGAAAAAGTATACATTTTCTACGGAAGAATTGTTAGTAGATAAAGCTCAATTACTTACACTTACTGCTCCTGAAATGACTGTTTTGGTTGGAGGTATGAGAAGCATGGCTGCCAATTACGATGGCTCTAATCACGGTACATTTGGTACTGATAAAAATCAACTTTCTAATGATTTCTTTGTACAGTTATTAGACATGGGCACAAAGTGGTCTGCAGTAGATGATAACAAAGAGGTTTTTGAAGGAAAAGACAGAAAAACAGGAGAAGTAAAATGGACTGCTACTCGTGCGGACTTAATTTTCGGATCTAATTCAGAATTGAGAGCTTTGGCAGAAGTGTACGCAAGTAATGATGCAAAAGAAAAATTTGTAAAAGACTTTGCTGCTGCATGGACAAAGGTCATGAACCTAGATCGTTTTGATATCAAGTATGCACATGTAAAATAGTCAAATTGATTCAAATCTTAAAATTAAAAACCGCCTCAGTCATGGGGCGGTTTTTGTATTAGTGTGTGTTTTTGACTCAACGAACCATTTAGTCTATACTATTTTTTATGCTAATAACTAAAAAAAGGAACGACTGTTAGGTCATTCCTTTCTTTCTAATTATGTGCGCTGTAAAATTACCTAATAGATACATTACTTACAGGAACATCACTTTCTCTGTAACGTTGTATGCAAGCTTTTACAATTTCTTCAGCTTCTTTTACGTCTCCCCAACCACCAACGGCGACTTTTTTCTTTTCTAAGTCTTTATAAACTTTGAAGAAGTGCTCAATTTCTAATACAAGGTGGGGGTTTAAATCACCTAAGTCTTCAAACTTACTTGCAACAGGATCGCTTACAGGAACACAAATGATTTTTTCATCAGGTCCTTTTTCATCCGTCATATGGAATACACCAATAGGTTTTACTTCCATAACACACCCTGGGAAAGTTGGCTCAGTTACTAAAACAAGTACATCCAAAGGGTCGCCATCCAAAGCAAGTGTTTCAGGCATAAAACCGTAATCTGCAGGATACATCATTGAAGAAAAAAGCATTCTGTCGAAACGAATTTTCTTCAATTGGAAATCGTATTCATATTTGTTTCTACTTCCCTTTGGGATTTCAATTAAAACATCAAATGTCATAGTTAATTATTTGAAATAAAATTATATAAAATTTAAATTCGCAAAAATAGGGCAAATCTTTTGTTGAGTGTTATTAATTCAAAAAAAAAAAAAAAAAATGTGCTTTGTTCAATAAAAACAAAGCACATTAATAAAATGATATTTTTTACTACTTATACATTACTTTATTTACCGCTTTGATAACATCTTCGTGGTTGGGTAACCATTCTTTTAATAAAGCAGGTGAATAAGGAGCAGGAGTATCTGCAGTATTTATTTTGATGATAGGTGCATCTAGGTAATCGAATGCGTCTTGCTGGATTTTATAAGTGATTTCTGTTGAAACGTTTCCAAATGGCCAAGCTTCTTCAAGAATTACCATGCGATTTGTTTTTTTGATGGATGTGATAATACAATCATAATCTAACGGACGAACTGTTCTTAAGTCAATAATTTCACAAGAAACACCTTCTTTTTCTAATTCATCTGCTGCTTTGTAGGCTTCTTTAATGATTTTACCAAAAGAAACGATAGTTACATCAGTTCCCTCTCTTTTGACATCTGCAACACCTAATGGAAGGGTGTATTCTTCTTCAGGAACTTCTCCTTTATCGCCATACATTTGTTCGCTTTCCATGAATATAACAGGATCGTTATCTCTAATAGCAGATTTAAGCAGTCCTTTTGCATCGTAAGGATTAGATGGAACAACAACTTTTAAACCGGGTGTGTTAGCATACCAACTTTCGAAAGCTTGAGAGTGTGTAGCTCCCAACTGACCTGCCGAAGCAGTAGGTCCTCTAAATACAATAGGTATATTGAACTGACCCCCCGACATCTGACGCATTTTAGCCGCGTTGTTGATGATTTGGTCGATACCAACCAATGAGAAGTTAAAAGTCATAAATTCGATGATGGGACGGTTTCCATTCATAGCTGAACCAACACCTATACCCGCAAAACCTAATTCTGCAATAGGAGTATCAATTACTCGATCTGGACCAAACTCATCTAACATTCCTTTTGAAGCTTTGTAAGCACCATTGTACTCCGCAACTTCTTCACCCATCAAATATACAGACTCATCACGACGCATCTCTTCGCTCATTGCCTCGCAGACCGCTTCTCTAAATTGTATTGTTCTCATTAATTATCTTTTAGTTTCAGAATCAGCAAAAATAAGAAATGCTTTTAGGCTACACTATAATATTTTATAAAAATTTTATTATGCACGCATAGTAAAATTGAATCTTATTACTTATCTTCGCAGTGGATAATTAAAATTATAATGAACTATGAAAATATTAGTCTGTATTAGTCATGTTCCAGATACGACTTCAAAAATTAATTTTACCGATGGTGACACTAAATTTGATACCAACGGAGTTCAATTCATCATTAATCCTAACGATGAATTTGGTTTAACTCGTGCGATGTGGTTCAAGGAAAAACAAGGTGCTACTGTTGATGTGGTTATTGTTGGAGAAAAAGATGTTGAGCCTACTATACGCAAAACATTAGCTATTGGAGCAGACACCGCTTTTAGAGTAGATGTTGCTCCTGTAGATGGATTTCAGGTAGCTCAAGAATTAGCTAATGTAGCAAAGCAAGGAAACTACGATTTAATCATCGCAGGTCGCGAGTCGATTGATTACAATGGAGGTATGGTTCCTGGTATGTTAGCTAAGTTATTAGGGGCTAATTTTATCAATACATGTGTTGGTCTCGAAATCGATGGAGATACGGCAACTGCTGTTAGAGAAATCGATGGAGGTAAAGAAACACTTACCGCAAAATTACCTTTGGTAGTCGGTGGACAAAAAGGTTTGGTAGAAGAAAGTGATTTGAAAATTCCTAACATGCGTGGAATTATGATGGCGAGAAAAAAACCATTGAATGTTGTTGAAGCAGTTGCTTCAGAGAAATATTCGGAGGCTAAAAAATTCTCTAAACCTGCTCCTAAAGGTGAAGTGAAATTAGTTGATGCAGATAATATCGATGAACTAATTGATTTATTACATAACGAAGCAAAAGCAATTTAAAAAGAAATATTATGTCAGTTTTAGTATATACAGAATCAGAAAACGGAAAATTGAAGAAGCTCTCTTTGGAAGTTGCTTCTTACGGAAATGCACTCGCTGATCAGCTTGGGACTAGTGTGACTGCAATTTCAGTCAATGCAGATAATGCAGCTGATTTAGGAAAATACGGAGTAGAAAAAGTATTGAATGTATCTTCAGAGGAATTGTCAAAATTTCATGCAGAAGCATACACGCAAGTAATTGTAAATGCAGCAAAGGAAGTAGGAGCGAAGGCGGTAATATTGAGTCAAAGTGCTAATGCAAAATATTTGGCTCCTTTGGTAGCTGTTGAATTGAACGCTGCATATGCCTCAAACGTTGTAGAATTACCCGATACATCTTCTTCATTTGTAGTGAAGCGTACTGCTTTTACCAATAAAGCTTTTAATGAAACAGAGCTTTCAACTGAAGTAAAGGTAATAGGTGTGTCTAATAATTCATTCGGCTTGCATGAAAATGAAACCCAAGCAAATGTTGAAGCATTTTCTCCTTCTTTCAGCTTAGGAAATGGAGTAGAAGTAACTTCGGTAGATAAAAACACTAATAAAGTAAGTATTGCTGATGCCGAAATTGTTGTTTCAGGAGGTAGAGGATTAAAAGGTCCTGAAAATTGGCATCTTATTGAAGATTTGGCTGAAACACTAAACGCAGCGACTGCTTGCTCTAAGCCTGTCTCAGATATGGGATGGCGCCCTCATGGCGAACACGTCGGGCAAACAGGAAAACCTGTTGCGTCTAACTTGTATATAGCCATTGGTGTATCGGGAGCAATTCAACATTTAGCAGGAATCAATGCTTCTAAAGTTAAAGTTGTTATCAATAACGACCCTGAGGCTCCTTTCTTTAAAGCGGCAGATTATGGGATAGTTGGAGATGCTTTTGAAGTGGTCCCAAAGCTTACAGAAAAACTAAAAACCTTCAAGGCGAACAATGCATAATTAAGCATTTTTTGATAAACTGAATAAAGCAACATAAATTATTCGACAAAACTAGTTGAATATTATGTTGCTTTGTTATTTTTGCAAGTATGAGTTTAGTCAGACTTAATATAAAAGGTATTTCTTACAGTCAAACACAAAACGGTGCTTATGCATTGTTATTGAGTGAGATAAATGGTAATAGACAATTGCCAATAGTCATTGGTGCTTTTGAAGCTCAATCAATAGCAATTGCTTTGGAGAAAGAAATTAAGCCTCCTCGCCCTTTAACGCATGATTTGTTTCGCACATTTGCAGAGCGTTTTGCCATCAAAGTAAAGCAAGTGATTATTCACAAATTAGTCGATGGTATATTTTACTCAAGTTTGATTTGTGAACGCGATAAAATTGAAGAAATTATCGATGCAAGAACTAGCGACTCTATTGCACTTGCTCTTCGGTTTGATGCACCCATATTTACGTATAAAAATATTTTGGATAAGGCAGGAATTCAGTTCAAACCTGGTTCTTCACCTAATCTTTTTGATGCTAAGCTAACTGACCGTGAAAAAACTCCCGGAAGCACCGAACCTAGCTTATCAAGTCCATCTCAAGCAAGTATCAGCGATCTTCATAAACAACTAGATGAAGCGGTAAAAAATGAGGATTACGAAAAGGCTGCTAGAATCAGAGATGAAATTTCCAAACGACAATAATTCTTTCTAACATGCCAAAATCCAACCCAAGAAACCTTGTTTTTCTATTTTTAGTTTGTGTTTTAACTTCCGTTTCTTCTTTTGCTTTTGGTGAATTTTCATTTTTTCAAGATAGTGTTCAACTACAAAATATTGTTACAGAAACCCAATACGAACAAGTAGTAGATAGTCTTTCTCAGTCCAATGTAGTTTCTGAGGTAAGTGCTAATGAAAAAGAATCTATTTCAGCAAAAACTATACAACCTAATTTAGGGTTTACCTTCGATGGTTTTGTACGCGGTACTATTGGAATGCTTAGTATATTGATAATTTGCTTTTTACTAAGTTCCAATAGAAAAGCAATCAACTGGAAGACAATCATAGTAGGATTACTATTGCAGCTTTTTCTTGCAGTAGGAGTATTGACCATTCCATTTGTGCAAGCAATATTTGAGTTTGTAGGAAAAATCTTCGTAAAAATTTTAGATTTTACTGTAGAAGGAAGTGTTTTTTTATTGGGGGATTTAATGAACGTTGAAAGCTACGGATTTATATTTTTGTTTCAAATTCTCCCTACAATTGTTTTCTTCTCTGCACTTACATCCTTGCTCTTTTACTTAGGAATTATTCAAGTAGTCGTAAAGGCCATGGCTTGGGTGCTCACCAAACTAATGGGAATTTCTGGGGCTGAAGGCTTGAGTGTGGCGGGAAATATATTCTTGGGTCAAACAGAATCGCCACTAATGATTAAGGCATACCTTGAAAAAATGACCAACTCTGAGATTCTTTTGGTCATGATTGGCGGAATGGCAACTGTTGCAGGAGGTGTGTTAGCTGCTTACATTGGTTTTTTAGGAGGAGATGATCCTGCAATGAAACTAGAGTTTGCTCGACATTTACTCGCTGCTTCGGTAATGGCGGCACCCGGCGCTATTGTCGTCTCAAAAATATTGTATCCTCAGCAAGCTCCTGTAGATAGGTCGGCAGAAGTATCGCAAGATAAAATAGGCTCAAACATTTTGGATGCTATCGCTAATGGAACCACCGAAGGGCTAAAACTAGCGGCTAATGTCGGTGCTATGCTATTGGTTTTTATTGCTTTCATTGCGATGATTAACTATGGGCTAGAATTTATTGGAGGTCTAACAGGACTCAACACACTTATAGCAAATAATACTGCGTATGATTCTTTTTCTTTAGAGTCCATACTCGGTTTTGTATTTGCTCCCATTATGTGGTTGATTGGAGTGCCGAAGGAAGATGTTATGATGATGGGGCAACTTTTGGGAATCAAGTTGGCTGCCTCAGAATTCGTTGGATACATTCAACTGGCGGAACTCAAAAACACAGCAAATGTACTTAGTTTAAATTACCAAAAGTCAGTTATTATGGCAACGTATATGCTATGTGGATTTGCAAACTTTGCATCTATAGGAATTCAGATAGGTGGTATTGGTTCACTAGCGCCTTCCAAACGAGTACAACTTTCTAAATTTGGTATGCGCGCTTTAATTGGCGGTACTTTTGCTTCTTTACTTTCTGCAACTTTAGCAGGTATGATTATTGGGTAGGGTTGATTTAATTTAAAGAACTCTTACCTTTTTTAGTTTTTTGTATTTGAACATTTCTGTATATCTTGTCATTAAAAATTGATAAATGGTATAAGTTCAGTTTCCTGTAATATTTTTTTAGATGAACAAAAAAGACAACAACCTACGTAAAGCTTTAGCAAACAAAATATTTACCAATTCAGATGTTCCTGTAATTGTATATGGCTCCGTAATTTTAGCAATGATAGTCTTGTGGTTTTTGCAAGATCAATATGAACTAGCAGGCGACTTTTTTATTGAGCTTTTTGGCGTTGCCTTTACATTATTCAT
>SKIG01000037.1 GCA_007116535.1 Psychroflexus sp. | reverse complement strand
TCTAAACCAAAAAAGTCTCCATCTTGGTAGCCTTCAAAGCTTGTAAACCTTGAGTTTGCCATTATCACACGACCTGTTGCTGGAGATATGTTTATTCTAAAGTTATCGCTTTGTTTCCATAAAGCACCAAGACCAAACTGAAGAAAAGCGGGTGACATGAAGTCTGTTTGAAGTGTTCTTGTTTCGTTTCCTTCACCATCGGTGCCAAATATATAACCTGGAGCAAATTGAGTTCTAAAATTCATCATTCCTGAATAGCTCCACTTAGAATCTTCTTTTACTTTATAACCAATTACTGAGTTGAGCTCTAAACGGTCGTTTGTTTTTCTACTAAAGTCTTGGTCTTTGGTTTGAGTAATTCCATAATCTCCTAAGAATTTTGTATCCCAAGATAATCTGTCCTTTGCGTAGTTAATGTCATAGCTAACTACTAAATTAGCTGAATAGTTAGAGACACCACCTCCAAGCCAGTCTCTATTAAAGCTTGCTTGATTGATTAAAATAGCAAAGTTACCTCCCATGTTCCAATTGCTTTTTTCTTCCTCAGCTTCTTCTGTAGAGTCTTGGTCATTTTCTTCTTCTTGGGCTATTGAGATTCCCGAAAATAAAAATGCAAACAATACTAAAAAATAATACTTTTTCATCTTAATGAAATTTATTTAAATCATTTTGTCCTCTCGAATATTAATTTGAATCATATGATATTCAGGCTTTGATTTTAATCAAAATACTGAACTACAAAAAAATAAACATTAAAAAACGAGGACAAAAGTAAAAAAACTTTTAGGATTACAAATTGAAACTCAATTTATTTGCGCTTGTAGATGGGAACTGAAGAACAAGCTTCTCCATAAAATACAGATTTTGCAATAGGTTGAAGCTTTTCTAGTAATAGCAAGTAAGCTACTTCAGGAACGGGATATTTAGCACAACCTTTTATGATAACAGGCTTATCTTGAAATTCGGATAAATCTAGCTGTGCAATCTTCTCTGCATAAACAAGCTGATTCAATTCCTTTTCTGTCCCAATTATACTTTTTTTTGCTATGCCTACAAGATATGATGCTACTAATAGTGAAGCCCAAGCAGGCAAAATAGCATCTGTACTACAAAAAACACATACTAGCTTATTTTCATAAATAGACCAATCATGCGCTTTTAGCGACGCCCTAAACTCCTTTTCTTTCAATAGAAAACCCTCACATAACCATTGACTTATATCAATAGAAATACGCTCTGAAGTATCATACAACTGTTCTAAATCGAAAGTTTTTAAAGGAGAATTTGCTACTCTATTTACAATTTCGCTCATAATTAAAGCATTCCTAGTTCTAATTTAGCTTCTTCACTCATGTTGTCCTTTGTCCATGTAGGTTCAAAAGTTAGTTCGACTAAGCAGTCTTTTACTTCCTCTAAAGTAGCCACTTTGTCTTTTACTTCCTTCGGAAGTGATTCTGCAACTGGACAATTTGGTGAAGTTAGCGTCATGATGATTTTTACTTCAAAATCTTCATTGACAAATACATCGTAAATTAATCCTAATTCATAAATATCAACAGGAATCTCAGGGTCGTAGATAGTTTTTAGAACCCTAACTATTTTGTCGCCTAATGCGTTGGTATCTATTGTTTTTGTTTCCATAATCTAAGATTAAGACAATTGTGTTTTGTAAACAATTGCGTAGTTTTTTATTTGATTGATCATACTCACAAGTCCGTTCGCACGTGTTGGCGATAGGTGTTCTTTGAGTCCAATTTCATCTATAAATTTTGTGTCTGCACCAATAATATCATCAGGATGCTGGTTAGAAAACACACGAATCAGTAAAGCAATAATTCCTTTGGTGATAATGGCATCGCTATCTGCCGAATAAACAACTTTATCTTCATTAAGATCAGCATGCAGCCAAACTCTGCTTTGGCAACCCTTGATGATGTTATTATCTGTCTTTTTGGAAGCATCGATGATAGGCAGGCTCTTACCAAGCTCAATCATATACTCGTAACGTTGCATCCAGTCATCAAAAAGTGCAAATTCATCAACTATTTCTTCTTGTATTTGTTTTAGGTTACTCATTTTCTTCAACTTTTGAAATGGCGGTCACTAAGACTTCATTTTCTTCATTTGTGAAACTGATCTTATTCTTGTATACAATAAATCTGTCTGACTTTGTCATATGTCTGAAGAATGAATCTTCAATAGACATAGTTTCCTCGCAGTACATTTTGGTTGCCATAGCATATCCTAAATCAAGAACTTCTTCTTTTAAACTGTAAGTAAAACCATAGCGATTACAGCCTGCATTTCCTGAAATTCTTTTTTGCTCGGGATCGATATGCATTTCTAGTTGCATTTCTGAGACGTCTTCTTCTCCAATTTTTTCTAAATAATAAGTGGCAAGAACAAATTCACTAGAAAAGCTTGGCTCTGAATTTGAAGACTTTGTTTTAAGGCTATTACAGGAAAGCAGCAATAATGCCATTATAACTAAGCTTAGTAAGCGCATTGTATTTTTCATTTTTCTCTTTTTAGTTATTTAGTATATCACTAAGATAACATCATTTTTGCTTTTTTCAATGCATTGATCATTAAATCTATTTCTGCTTTGGTGTTGTAAAAAGCAAACGAAGCCCGAATAGTTCCAGGAATTGCATAAAAATCCATAATTGGTTGTGCACAATGATGCCCTGTACGAACTGCAATTCCTAGTTTGTCTAAAATTGTTCCTGCATCGTACGGATGTATCCCTTCAAAGTTGAAGGAAATAACCGCAGTTTTTTTGTCTGTGGATGTACCAAATATTCGTGTTCCCTCAATTTCAGATAGTTTTTCTGTAGCATATACTAGTAGCTCGTTTTCGTAAGTAGCAATATTGTCAAAGCCAATAGAATGCATATAATCTAAGGCCGCTCCAAAAGCAATTCCCCCGCAAATATTGGGAGTTCCTGCTTCAAATTTATGAGGTAATCCTGCGTAGGTTGTTTTTTCAAAACTAACTTCAGCAATCATTTCTCCACCGCCTTGATAGGGAGGCATCAAATTAAGTAACTCTTCTTTGCCGTAAAGCACACCCACTCCTGTTGGGCCACACATTTTGTGCGCAGAAACCGTGTAAAAATCGACATCCAAAGCTTGTACATCAGCTTGAATATGAGGTGCTGCTTGAGCACCATCTATCAATACTTTTGCGCCGACTTGATGTGCTTTTTTTATAATTTCTTCAATGGGATTGATGGTACCAAGTGCATTAGAAACGTGATTGACAAACACTAACTTTGTTTTGTTAGAAAGCAATTGGTCAAATGCTAGCATATCCAACTCCCCGTTTTCAAGCATAGGAATAACTTTTAACGTAGCTCCTGTTTTTTCGCACATGATTTGCCATGGGACAATATTAGAATGATGCTCCAATGCAGAAACAAGCACTTCATCTTCTTTGGATAATAGCGAAGTGTATCCATTAGCCACTAAATTAATAGCATGCGTTGTACCTGCGGTAAAAATTATTTCGTAGGATTTGTTAGCATTGAAATGAGCTCGGATTTTTTCCCGCGCTTGTTCGTAGGCATCTGTAGCAATTTGGGACAAAGTATGCACCCCACGGTGAATATTCGCATTGTAATTTTGGTAGTAATCTGCAATTACATCAATTACTTGTTGAGGTGTTTGCGAGGTTGCCGCATTATCAAAATATACCAAAGGATGTCCATTAACTTCACGTTGAAGAATAGGGAAGTCCTTTTTAATTTTTTCTACAGGAAAGCTTAGGGTGGTATCTAATGATTGTTTGTTTGCCATAAATTATAAATCAAATCCTAGGTTAACGCCTAATTTTAAGGCGATTAGTTTTGTGATACGTGTCTTTATTTCAGGGATTTTTACTCCTGTAAGTACTTCGTTTGCAAATGCAAACATCAACAAAGCACGTGCTTCTTTTTTAGGAATACCTCTTGTTTGTAGGTAATACATAGCATCTTCATCCAACTGACCAATGGTACAACCGTGACTACATTTTACATCGTCTGCAAAAATTTCTAATTGTGGCTTGGAGTTAATGGTTGCTTTATCGTCTATTAAAATATTGTTGTTACTCTGAAAAGCATCTGTTTTCTGAGCAATTTTATCAACGTATACCTTACCATTAAAAACCCCTACAGAACGATCGGAGAAAATACCTTTGTAATCTTGGTGACTTTCGCAATTTGGTTGTTGGTGGTGTACCAATGTATTATTATCTACATGCTGATTTCCTTCTAAAATAGTAATTCCATTTAAGATAGAGTTGATGTGTTCTCCTTTCTGATAAAAATTCAGGTTATTGCGTGTAAGCTTTCCACCAAGTGAAAAGGTATGCACAGAAACTGTTGAGTTGTCTTTCTGCTCGACAAAAGTATTGTCTATAAGTGAAGATGACCCTGCGTCGTTTTGGATTTTGTAGTAATCTACGTAAGCATTTCTTTCAGCAAAGATTTCAGTTACTGAATTTGTTAAAACTGCATTGCTCGTCAAACTTTGGTGTCTTTCGATGATTTGAATTTGCGCATTTTCTTCAACAACTATTAAACTTCTTGGCTGAAGCATTACAGCAGATTCGCTTCCTGTTGAAAAATGTAAAATCTGAACAGGCTTTTCTGCAAAAACTGATTTTGGC
Source organism: Psychroflexus sp. (assembly GCA_007116535.1). Taxonomy (GTDB): domain Bacteria; phylum Bacteroidota; class Bacteroidia; order Flavobacteriales; family Flavobacteriaceae; genus Psychroflexus. The sequence continues at coordinate 3,588 of SKIG01000037.1, read as the reverse complement.
ACACGAATAAAGGCCCCTTCTTTACAAAAAGCAGTATTCAGTGAAGTCAAACTCTCTTTTGGAGCAACTTTGTTGAAGTACTTACCGATAATGTCTTTATATTTTGGGTTATTCAAAGCTGAAGACATCAAACATGCATCAAACTTGTCGTGTGTTGTGCTTGAAAGGTGTGAAGCATAGATTCCATCAACAAATACAATTTGATACGTGTCTACTTCATGAATACAATAATCCTTGATATTTTTATACTCAACTGTTTGTTGAATTTTTGGAAAAATACTGTAATCTTCTTTTAGTACAGACTTCAATGAAGTGTACTTCCAAGCTTCTTGTTTCTTGGTAGGAAAACCATTCAACTCAAAAAATCGTATGGCTTCATTTCTGTGAATATGTACTTCGTTTTCTAAATCTACTTGCTCTTCAAAAGCAAGAAATGAAGAAACGAGTTTGTCTTTTAGTTCCATTTTTCTTGAATTTGAAAATTATACGCTAGCTGCAAGCTCTTCTTTGATCCAATCGTAGCCTCTTTCTTCTAACTCTTTTGCAAGTTCTTTGTCGCCTGTTTTTACGATTCGCCCGTCCATTAATACATGAACTACGTCAGGAACAATATAATCCAACAAACGTTGGTAGTGGGTGATAACCAAAACAGCATTGTCTTTTGACCTTAGTTTGTTTACACCATTGGAAACTACGCGAAGTGCATCAATATCCAATCCTGAATCTGTTTCGTCAAGAATAGCTAATTTTGGTTCAAGCATAGCCATTTGGAAAATTTCATTTCTCTTTTTTTCTCCCCCTGAAAAACCTTCATTTAAAGAACGAGACAAAAATTTTCTGTCCATTTCTAATAATTCAGCTTTCTCTTTTATTTTTTTCAACATTTCGTTGGCGGGCATTTCTTCTTGGCCTCTTGCAATTCTAATTTGATTGATAGAAGTTTTGATGAAATTAGTCACCGATACTCCTGGAATTTCAACAGGGTATTGGAAAGAAAGAAAAATCCCTCTATGTGCGCGCTCGTCAGGAGATAGTTCTGAAATATTTGCACGTTCGAAGATAATATCTCCATCGGTTACTTCGTAGTCTTCATTTCCTGCAATTACAGAAGAAAGCGTACTTTTCCCTGAGCCGTTTGGCCCCATGATGGCGTGTACTTCTCCGGGTTTGATTTCTAAATTAATTCCTTTTAATATTGCTTGACCTTCTACACTTGCGTGTAAGTTTTTTATTTGTAACATAACATTTAATTTGTTGCTGATTCTACTCTTATTACTTCTTCATTGGAGGGGGCGTATACACGTAAAATGTCTTTTACTTCTACAAGTTCCTCCCAACCATCTTCAACAGTGTTTGGGATTATTTCTCCTCTTATTAACACAGGAATCATGTCGTATTCATCCTGTTTTTTTTCTTTAGTCACTTCAATGAGTTCTTTCCCTTTTTCATCGATAACAACACCGTAGATAAAATCCCTACCTTTTAAAACTGCCGCTCCATCTACATAGATAAACTCACCTCTAAGTTGTTTTCCGCTATTGGATTCAACAAGAGACTCAGTAGAGCTTTCTTCGGTATTTTTTTCTTTTTTTTCGCCTTCACAAGCAAAAAGAAATAGACTCAAAATAAATAGTAAGCTAGCTTTTTTCATGATCAATTTTTATATTTATCCAACTGAACCTTCAAGTGAAATCTCTAAAAGCTTCTGAGCTTCAACGGCAAATTCCATTGGGAGTTTATTCAAAACTTCTTTACTAAACCCATTGACAATTAATGCGATAGCTTTTTCTTCATCTATACCACGTTGGTTGCAGTAAAATATTTGGTCTTCACCAATTTTACTAGTGGTAGCTTCGTGCTCTACTTGAGCGGTTTTATTTTTCGCTTCAATGTATGGAAATGTGTGAGCACCACATTTATTACCCATCAATAGGGAATCACATTGAGAAAAGTTCCTTGCATTGTGCGCTCTACTATTGATTTGCACTAAACCTCTGTATGAATTTTGGGATTTCCCTGCTGATATTCCTTTTGAAATAATAGTGCTCTTAGTGTTTTTGCCAATATGAACCATTTTTGTACCTGTATCGGCTTGTTGGTAGTGGTTGGTAAGAGCAATTGAGTAGAATTCTCCCACTGAATTATCTCCTTTAAGAATACAGCTTGGGTATTTCCAAGTTACAGCAGAACCAGTTTCAACTTGCGTCCAACTAATTTTTGCATTTTTCTCGCAAATTCCTCTTTTGGTTACAAAGTTGAAAACGCCTCCTTTTCCTTCTTCATCACCAGGAAACCAATTTTGAACAGTAGAATACTTAATCTCTGCATTGTCCAAAGCAATTAACTCAACCACTGCCGCATGTAACTGATTTTCATCACGCATTGGCGCAGTGCATCCTTCTAAGTAACTTACATAGCTAGATTCGTCTGCTATGCGTAAGGTTCTTTCAAACTGACCTGTTCCGGCCTCATTGATTCTAAAGTAGGTCGAAAGTTCCATAGGACAACGGACCCCTTTAGGAATGTAGCAAAATGAGCCATCGCTAAAAACAGCTGAATTTAATGCAGCATAAAAGTTGTCTTTTGGAGGAACTACGCTGCCGATATATTTTTTTACAAGTTCAGGATATTTTTGAATAGCTTCTGAAATAGAGCAGAATATGATTCCTTTTTCAGCAAGGGTTTCTTTAAATGAAGTAGCTACAGAAACCGAATCTACTACCACATCCATAGCAACACCCGCAAGCTTTTTTTGCTCATCTAGAGAAATTCCAAGTTTTTCAAAAGTTTCAAGTAATTTTGGATCGACTTCGTCTAGGCTTTCGTATTTTGGTTTACTGTTTGGAGCTGAATAATAAGAGATATTTTGGAAGTCGGGTTTTTCATAGTGAACATTTGCCCACTCAGGTTCTTCCATCTGAACCCAGTTTCTAAAAGCCTCTAATCGCCATTCTGTCATCCATTCAGGCTCCTCTTTTTTTGCAGAAATTGCTCTTACAATATCTTCATTTAAACCAACAGGGAATTTATCTGATTCAATATCAGTATAAAATCCGTATTCGTATTTTTTATTTTTAAGGTCTTTTTCTAATTGTTCTTCGGTATATGCCATAGCAATAAATTTTTATAGTGAAAAACTCTCTCCACAACCGCAGGTGCGTTGTGCGTTTGGGTTGTTAAAAACAAACCCCTTTCCGTTCAAGCCTCCTGAATATTCTAGCGTTGTGCCAACTAAGTAGAGAAAACTACTTTTATTGACGACTATTTTCACACCATTATCTTCAAAGACTTTATCGTTACCCTGTTCTTGTTGATCAAAATTCAATTCGTAGGAAAGCCCTGAGCATCCCCCGCTTTTGACGCCAACGCGAACGTAATGTTGCGCAACATTGTAGCCTTCTTCAGACATCAATGCAGCAATTTTTGTTTTGGCTTCTTCGCTGACTTTAATCATGTTAATTTGATTTAATCTAAATTAGCACAAAAGTAAAATATTATGCTTCCACAACAAGGCACATTTAACACTTTTCTTATAGGATTTACTAATTTAAAAATAGATAAGTCTTATGAAATGTTTTTACGTTAGTC
>SKIG01000253.1 GCA_007116535.1 Psychroflexus sp. | reverse complement strand
TTTGTTGTTGGAACCTAAAGCGCGAGAAATTATAGAAGAGCCACCAATTCCTATTGCCATTCCTAGAGCGGCAATAAAAAATGAAACAGGAAGAACTACGTTGATAGCAGCAATTGCATTAGCGCCAATCCAATTTCCTACAAAAATAGTGTCCACTAATATATTTAGCGACATCACTAAAATACCAATAGATGCAGGAATAGATTGTTTCAAAAGAAGCGCTCCAATGGGCGCTTCTCCTAATTCTTCTGCACTTGCTCTCTTCATTTTATGTTTTTATGTGTTGGCTTCAACCTCAGCCATTGCCCATTCGTCTATCCATCGACTGAGCGTTTTTACCCAATCGGGTCTATCGTTTATACAAGGAATAAAAGTGTACTCTTCACCACCTACTTCTTCAAAAATTTCACCTCCTTCCATTTCAATTTCTTCTAAAGTTTCTAAACAATCAGAAACAAAAGCAGGTGTAACGATAGCCATTTTTTTGATGCCACTTAGACCGAGCTTTTCAATAGTTCTATCGGTGTATGGTTTTAACCAGGGATCGAAACCTAATCTCGATTGAAATGAAGTGCTATAAGTGCCTTCTTTTAGTTGAAGTTTTTCCGCCACTAAACGCGTAGTTTCTAAACAATGATGTTTGTAGCAGTATTGGTGAGCCGGCGAAGGAGTTACACAACAAGAGCCATCCATTTTGCAATGACTTTTTGTGATATCACTTTTGCGGATATGTCGCTCAGGAACTCCGTGATAGCTAAATAGTAAATGTTCGTAGTCTAAATCGTCTATTTTTTCAGCGATGCTTCTCGACAGCACATTGATGTAGTCAGGATGATTGTAAAACGGAGGAACTACCGTAATTTTCATGTCAGGGAAATGTTCTTTTTGTAACTCTTCCGCTAATACAATAATTGTTTCAGTAGTAGCCATTGCGTATTGTGGATATAGCGGAAACAATAGCATTTCTCGAACTCCTTTTTCGTACAATTCTTTCATTCCATTCATTATAGAAGGTTCTCCATAACGCATAGCCAATGAAATAGGAACGCTAGTGAGGCTATCTATTTTTTCTTGTAATCTTTTGGATAAAACAATAAGCGGTGAACCCTCATCCCACCATATTTTTGAATACGCTTCTGCTGATTTTTTTGGACGTGTATTCAGAATAATTCCTTTTACAAGCAAAGCACGTAAGATGTATGGTACATCGATTACACGCTCGTCCATCAAGAATTCGTCCAAGTAAACTTTTACGTCTTTGGGGTCGGTACTTTTAGGCGATCCCAAGTTGACAAGCAATACTCCTTTCATGAAATTGAATTTTTATTAGTTAAAATGAAAAACCATACCTGCTTTTCAATACAAAACTGATTTACAAAGAAACATTGTTTTGGATGAATAAATTAAAATTAAAATCTAAATTTCAACTTGCTACATAAGATTTTTTGATGAGTTTATAATTTAATCATCCCTTCGGGATTGAATTAATCCCCAAAAAAATAGAATTGAATAGCCCCGATTTTCAAATCGAGGATAAAAAAATTTCGGAATTGTTTAGCCAAATTTCAGGGAACCCCTTATTTTTTCTGTTGAACAAAAAATATCGAAAAAAGTTTTAAGTATAATGAAAACTTATTTATTCTTGACAAGAAGTTTAAGGTATAATGAAAATAAAAACATTGCTTGTTAGAAATTCTTTTGGCACGTAAATAGCTTTATTTAGACTCTGAAAAGCATTAATCTCCTACTCTTAACGGATAATTACGCCTCCCTTTCAGGGTTTTAGCCCATTTAGTCGACCATCTTTATAATAATATCATCCCTTCGGGGTTGACCCGAATTATTCATTAGACCGCACCTTTGTTTAAGTAAAGCTTACTCCTTTGCCAAAGTTCCAAACTTTGGCAAAGGTTAATTATGGAGCAAGCCAAACAAAAGGTTCTACAGGAATATTTCTAAGAATCCAAAAGCCAACTACTAAAAACAAGATTATCCACGGGGTGGAATTTTTGTAAAGTAAATTAGAAGAAGATTCTCTTTTGTTGAAAAACACCAAGTAAACTTTGTAAAGCAATACTAAAAAAGCAAGAATGAGCAATAAATTGTAGCGAATGGCTTCTAAAAAATGTCCGTGTAACAACGCATGAAAAGCACGTTGAGTACCGCAACCCGGGCAATGGTAGCCTGTCGAATAATGAAATGGACAAGGCGGAAAAATAGCATGTTCTAATGGATTGAATTTGTAGTACAACCAAAGTCCAAATCCTATCACAGGAAGAGATAACAAAAAAATTACTTGCTTAGCTTTGCGTGAGAGTGCCTTCATAATCAAGTTTCATTCATAGCTTTTTAAACACACCTCAAAAGTAAATTATTATATTGATTCGTCTAAAGTTTTGATAAGCGATTATGCTCATATCCAACATCATATTATTGATTTGCATAACTAAAACTCCGCTTCTTTAGAGATACTCATTTCTTTCTTTGTCTTTGGATGGATAAACTTCAATAAGCCTGCGTGCAGGCAAAGTCTTTTGCTTGCTTTTCCGTACAAATCGTCTCCGACAATGGGAGTATTTAATCCTAAATGATGTGCAGCATGCACCCGAAGTTGGTGCGTTCTTCCTGTGATTGGATAGAAATACACGCGTGTTACATTCCCCTCTTCGCCTATTTTTTCCCAATGAGTTACGGCAGGCCTCCCGTGCTCGTAGCAAACTAACTGATGAGGTCTATTATCTAAATCTACACGGAGAGGTAGTTCAATTTTTCCTTTTTCATTCTTGATTTTTCCCTCCAAAAGTGCTTCATAGCGCTTATACACCTTACGCTGAATAAATTGAGCTTGTAAGCCCACATAAGCAGCTTCATTTTTGGCAATGAGCATCAAACCTGAGGTTGACATGTCTAAGCGATGTACCACTAAAGGCCCTGTGGCTTCTGGGAAAAGTTTTTGTACACGAGAAAATACCGAATCTTTGATTTGCTTCCCTGGCACTGAAAGAAATTCAACAGGCTTGAAAATAACGGCAATATCCTCATCTTCGTAAACTAGTTCAATTTCCTTATTCTTTGCGGGATTGTCTTCCAAGGGATTGTCTTCCGCCTCCAAGCCTTGCAACATATGACCTAAAATAGGTTCGCATTTACTTCGGCAAGATGGGTAGAAATTTTTGTGTTTTCGAACTTCGGAAGGTGGCGAAGCTCCCCACCAAAATTCGGCTAAACAGAGAGGAGTAAGTTGATTCTCATAGGCGTACTGAAGCAACTTTGGGGCTGCACATTCTCCCGCTCCTGCCGGTGGATTCTCCCCAAAAATTCGTAGTAAACTTTTGTTTTCCTTTCGAGCATTTAAAAACGTATAATGATCAAATATTTTTTGCTGTAACTGAGCAGATTGTTCGCTTCGCTGTTGCTTGATTTGATTTATTTTATCAGAAAAAACGGCTAGTTCTTTGTGGACTTCTTCTTTTTTATACCGCCAATACTTATTCATTTTCTTCAATAGGATGCTTTCTTTTTTGCTTTCCTCTCGAAGTGCTTCTTCTAATTGATTTTTTTCATTTTCAGATAGAGAAGAACTCTCTTTTCTTTTGAAATCTCTTTCAATTTTGGCTTCTTTGATTCTTTTTTTCTGCCTTTCGATATCTTGGGAAGCTTCTATGTCAGTTGCTTTCATTTTTTCTATAAGTTGAAGGTATTCTCCTTCTTGAAGCAAGTTTTCTAAGTCACGATTTAAGGCATTCAATTCTTTTTCTTCTTCCAAAAAAAAGCTATTGGTTGAAAGCAAATCAAATACAGGAGGAACAAAATAATCATGCCTATTTGCGTTGGCTAATTTTCCTGAAAACGCAGCTAAATACCCCAATTCTCCTGTTGAAGTTTCCACCACTAAAACACCAAACATTTTTCCGATAGCTTGTTTTGTTTTTTCTTTAGACAAACCAAATTCGTGGCTAAAATCAGTTTGTGTTTCTAAGTACTTTTGAACTTGATTAGCAGCTTTCACACTAAGTGGATGTGGGGTATAATAAAATGGAAAATTGAACTTTTGGGGTTTTTCAATTCCTGAAATATCTTCGCTAAAAAAATGTAACTTATCCAAATCTACTTCTCTTGTTCTTGCTTAGATATCTAAAGAAAAACTATCTTTATCCTTCAAAAAGCCTAATTTTTCTCGTGTTTTTTGAAGCTCATTGTAGTCCAATTCGACTACTTCAACAAACTCATTCGACTTATTATCTTGTGTACTAATTTGGTTTCCGAGCATATCATACATGGCGGAATGTCCCGAATAAGCAAAGCCTTTGCCGTCTTCTCCTGAGCGATTGACTCCCAAACAATAAGCCATGTTTTCTATGGCGCGTGCTTTTAGTAAGGCGTCCCAAGCATTGACACGTATTTCAGGCCAATTGGCTACATATAATAGTAAATCATAGTCTTCTACATTTCTCGCCCAAACAGGAAAACGCAGATCGTAGCATATGAGTGGACTTATTTTCCAACCTTTTATTTCAACAAGTAGTTTTTGTTTTCCTGCTGAAAAATGTTCGTGTTCTTTGGCAAGTGTAAACAAGTGTTTTTTGTCGTAAAAAGATTGATTTCCATCAGGACTCACCACCCATAAACGATTGAAAACAGCTTCATTTTCATGATGAATTACACTTCCCATTACCCTTGCATTCTTCTTTTTTGCGGTAGTCTTCATCCATTCCAAACTCATTTCTTGAAGCTCAGGAGTTACACAAGAAGTATGCATTGTAAAACCGGTAGTAAACATTTCAGGAAGTACGATTAAGTCAACCTCTTGTTTTATGGCATCAATTTTTTCACTAAAAAGTCTCAGATTAGCCTCAGGATTCTCCCAAACCAAGTTAGACTGAATAAAGGAAACCTGTAATTTTTCGTTTGGCATAACTTAGTAAGTTTTTGTCATTGTAGCAGGAATGCAAATAATCAAGTCGGCTATTCCTTTGTATTCATCTTCAAGGCTACTTATGTCTTCTTGTTCAACAGTGGCAATGGTAAATATACTATGTGTGTTTCCGTAGGTTTCTAAATACCAATAAATTCCCTCGTAAAAGTTGGAATGGTACGAGCCGTTCAGATGAAGGAAAATTCCTGATTCTTTTAGGTGCTTCAATATAAAATGCGCCATAGTAGCATCTTTGATAGCCTGTGCTTTGACAATGTCGGGATTAGCATGTTCACCGCCCATCATTTGAAGCATGTTTTTGTAGGTAGGCAATTCAATATCAAAAGGAACAGGCAAAGGTGCAATCCATAATTTTTCTTCATCAGTTAGTTTTTCCAAAGCTTCAAAACCACCTTCTTTAAAGACTTTGCTTGCATACCTTCGTGGAATGTTAGTTGCTACATAAGGAATATTTTGAGATTTCGCATACAACAATAGCGGTTCGTAATCGGTTGTGTAGTTACTCCATAAACGGACTTTTTCTCTAAATTCTTCATCGGTAATTTCACCATTCATGAACTGTTGAAGGCTTTCCTGATTGTCTCTCTCGAACATTTCTGCACCAATCACAAGCGGAATTCCTGCTTCATTGAGTTCTTTTGTTACTTCATATTGAAGCCAATGAGCGATGGGATTATTATGAAATTCTCCAAACAAAATAATGTCGCTTTTCTGCATCTTTTTGAAGGCCTTTTTGAAAGACACTTTTTTAGCTTTTGCGTTGTAAAGTTGATAGGCGTCTTTTTTTTTACCATAGGAAAAGTTGGTCAAGAATAAAAAGGATAAAAGAAAATAAAGGTATTTCATGCTACTTATTTTTGTAAATAATTCATCGTGACAGCGAAGATAGCAATATAGTTTTACATTTTATCTGTTTCAAAAACTCTTAAAAGAAACAACTATAGTATTTCATTGAGCCTACCTGAATGCTTTTGAGAGACAGGTTATTCTAAACATCTATAAAAGCTTTAAGAATTGTGTCGATATGTAAACAAAACTACATTTCTCTTTCTTTTTGAATACGCTCGTAAGCTTCTTGAACTTTAGTAAATTTTTCCTGAGCTCCTTTTTGGTAGGCTTCATCCATGTGTTGCAATTTGTCAGGGTGGTATTTTTTCGCCATTTGTCGGTAGGCTTTCTTTATCTCGTCATTAGAAGCATTTTTATCAACTTCCAAAATAGTGTAGGCATCGTCTGCAGATTTTACAAACATTGCTTGAATACTCTCAAAATCTTTTCGGTAAATTTGAAGGTAACGGGCAATCTCAAGTAAGGTGTTCTTTTCTGCGTCCGAGACGTGTCCATCGGAATTCGCTATAGCAAATAAAAAGTGAAGCACTTGCAAACGCACTTCATAGCTAAGTCTAGGTCGAATGTATTCACAAATTCGTTGTGCAGAAATCTCTCTTTTTTTGATGACTTCATTGAAGGTTCGAAAAGTAGCATTTGCTCGCTCTTTTCCGTAAGATTTCACAAAGTATTGTCGTACGTAATCTAACTCCGATTGCTTTACTTTCCCGTCTGCTTTGATGACAATGGAGGCTAAACTAAGTAAATTTAATTCGAAATCGCCCGGACTTACATTGCCTTGAAATTCTGCTTTGAACCTTCTTTGTGCTCGTTGCGCATTGTTTCCTCCGAAAAGTGTATCCAACAAGCTACCGACCACAAATCCAATAACCGCTCCTACAAATCCTCTAAAGCTAAAGCCAATAATGGCTCCTATCCATTTAAACATAATTCAATAATTGCCACAAAGATAAAGTCTGTGAATAGGATAAGGGCTAAGATTTTTCTTTTTTTATGAAGGAGGTGGATTATGTTTTTTCACTATTTTTGAAAGGGAAGAATTTTTCTCTTCAAAACAATGTAATATTTAAACTAAGTAACTTTTGATAATAAATGGATGTTTTAAAGTTAATTATAGGCTTATTTTTTATTTTTTTAAGTGTTGGATATATTTTATATCGCTTAATTTTTAAGTCAAAAGAAATTAAAAAATCAGATTATTTAATGATGTCAGCTCAATTTCAAATTTATATTGGTTTTTTCATTTTGTTTTTATGTGGAATCGTTCTGATTTATAAAGAACTTTCATAGTTGCTTTGTTGTGAGGTTAATAAATAGATAACTTGAGTTACAAAACTTAGTGGAAATTAGTATTCGCTTAATCTAGTTTTTCAGCAAGTTTAGCAAAGACTTTACGCGGGTTTTTATTTTCGTACAACACTCTATGAACTGCATTAATGATAGGTGTTTTTACCTTCTTTTTGCCATTTTGTTCATTGATAATGTAGGCGCTCTTTACGGCATAATAACCTTCAGCAACCATATTCATTTCCATTTGAGCACTTCTTACGGTATAGCCTTTTCCAATCATATTACAAAAAAAACGATTGCGGGAAAATGTCGAATAACCTGTTACCAATAAATCTCCTAAATAAGCAGAATCATTGATGTTTCGCTTCATTTTGTAGCGTTTTTTGATAAAGCGTTTCATCTCTCGGATAGAATTACTCATCAACACACTTTGAAAATTATCGCCATAACCAAGACCATGCGCAATACCTGCTGCAATAGCATAGATATTTTTTAAAACAGCAGCATATTCAGTACCAATTACATCTTCAGTCACTTTACATTTGATGTATTCGCTGCTTAAATTTTCTGCTACATACTTAGCGTGAGCTTCTTCAGCGCAAGCAATTGTTAAGTAGGATAGTCGTTCTAAAGCAACTTCTTCAGCATGACAAGGTCCGGTGATTACCCCGATATTTTCAAAAGGAACGCCAAGTTTTTCATTGAAATGCTCCCCAACAATGAGGTAGCTTTCTGGCACAATACCTTTGATGGCAGAAAAAATGACTTTCCCCTCAAGTGAAGTGGTCAATGAGGATAATTCGCTACTCAAAAAAGCTGAGGGAATGACAAAAAACAAGTAATCACCTTGATTGACCGCATAATTTATATCGCTTGTAAGGTCTAATTGATCGATGTCAAATTCGATAGAACTTAGGTAATTTGGATTATGATGCTGTGTTTTTATGTGATGAATGGCTTCTTCATTGCGCATATACCAAGTAACTTTTTCTTGGTTTTCACAAAGCATTTTCACAATAGCAGTCGCCCAAGAGCCACCGCCAAAAACAGAAAAAGTAGGTGTATTTTCAGTCATTACTTGAATTTTATTCAGTATCAACAAAAATAGGCTTTTTATTTAATAGCACTAAAAATATTCCCTCAAAATGAAGATAGCTATTGAAAAACGAAATAAAAATACTT
>SKIG01000215.1 GCA_007116535.1 Psychroflexus sp. | reverse complement strand
TATGAAAAATATCAGAATTATTCAAGAGCTACACAACTTAGGTATCACCGGCTACCAAGAAGTTGTTTATAACCCTTCTTATGAAGAATTATACAAAGCCGAAATGTCGCAACGCAATCAAGGTTTTGAAAAAGGAGCATTAACTGATACAGGAGCTATCGCAGTAAAAACAGGAATTTTTACAGGACGATCTCCTAAAGACAGATATATCGTAGAAGACGATGTTACTAGAGATACTATTTATTGGGATGGCACAGTAAACAAACCTACTTCACCTGAAGTATTTGCCCATTGTAAAGACTTAGTCTTAAAACAGCTTTCGACTTCCAAGCGCTTGTATGTGGTGGATGCGTTTTGTGGTACCAACCCTGATACTCGCCTTAAAGTACGTTTTGTGATGGAAGTTGCATGGCAAGCACACTTTGTGACTAATATGTTTATTAGACCTTCACACTACGAACTTGATAACTTTGGCGAACCTGACTTTGTAGTAATGAATGGTTCTAAAACAACCAACGACCTTTGGGGAGAGCAAGAACTTAATTCAGAGAATTTTGTCATGTTCAACCTGACAGAAAAACTACAAATTATTGGAGGTACTTGGTATGGAGGAGAAATGAAGAAGGGTATGTTTGCTATGATGAACTACTACTTGCCTATGAAAGGTATGGCATCTATGCACTGTTCCGCTAATGTTGGAGAGAAGGGCGATGTGGCTTTATTCTTTGGTCTTTCAGGAACAGGAAAAACTACTTTATCTGCTGACCCAAAACGTTATTTAATTGGTGACGACGAGCACGGTTGGGACGACAATGGTGTATTTAACTACGAAGGTGGTTGTTATGCAAAAGTTATCAGCCTTACGGAAGAAAACGAGCCTGATATTTGGAGAGCAATCAAAAGAGATGCGCTATTAGAAAATGTGGTGGTGAATGAATACGGAGAAGTAGATTATACCGACAATTCAATTACAGAGAATTCACGTGTATCCTATCCAATTCATCATATCAATAAAATTGTGTTACCTTCTAAAGCAGGACATGCAGACAAAATCATTTACTTATCTGCCGATGCTTTTGGCGTATTGCCTCCTGTTTCAATTTTAGATGAAGACCAAGCACAATATCACTTCTTGTGTGGTTACACCTCTAAATTAGCAGGAACAGAAAGAGGAATCACTTCTCCTCAGCCAAACTTCTCGCCTGCATTCGGAGAGGCTTTCTTAACCTTACACCCAACTATGTATTCTAAAACATTGATTGGTAAAATGAAAGAGCATGGTGCAAAAGCATATTTAGTGAACACGGGTTGGAATGGTTCAGGAAAACGTATTTCTATCAAAGATACGAGAGCAATCATTGATGCAATTTTAGATGGAAGTATAGAAAATGCTCCGACCAAACATATTCCGATTTTGAATTTGACAATTCCAACTGAATTACCAAATGTAAAAAAAGGAATTCTTGACCCAAGAGACACCTATAAAAAAGTTGATCAATGGGAAGAAAAAGCTACTGATTTAGCTTCAAGATACATCGAGAATTTTAAAAAATATACAGATATTCCTGATGGAGAAAGATTGGTAAAAGCAGGGCCTCAATTAAATGGAGTTTTAAGCTAAAAGCCAAATATGAACTGAAAATCCCGACTTTTTAAGTTGGGATTTTTTTTTAGAGTGAAATTCAGAGCTCTATTCGTTAGACTTGCTTATTTTTACAGAAAAGAATTTACAATACTAGATTTATTTTATTTAGCATAAAAAATCCATATCAAAATGTCCATTGACTTAGGAAGAGACATCGCGCAATTTGGCAACCTGCAATTACTTGCAAAACAAGTAGTAGAGGGGTTTATTTCAGGAATACACAAAAGTCCGTTTCATGGTTTTTCGTCCGAGTTTGCAGAGCATCGTCTCTACAACCAAGGAGAAAGCACCAAGCATATCGATTGGAAATTGTATGCTAGAACAGATAAACTATACACCAAGCGATACGAGGAAGAAACAAACATGCGTTGTCATTTCATCTTAGATGTTTCCTCATCGATGTATTACCCTGAGGTTGAGAGATTAAGTAGAACCCAACTAAATAAAATTGGTTTTTCAGTACTTGCAACTGCATCTATTATGGAGCTGGTTAAGCAACAAAGAGACGCTGTGGGAATTTCATTATACAGTGACCAATTGCATTATTCTATTCCTGAAAAAGGAAGCGAGCGACATTTTCAGATGATTTACAGTCAACTTAACGAGGTTTTGACAGACAAACCTGTGGAAAGAAAAACGAAAACCTACACTTTCTTGCATCAAATTGCTGAGCGATTGAAGCGTCGTTCTATGATTGTAATTTTTTCGGATATGTTGCAAACCGAAGTAGAGCAAGAGCAATTGTTTGAAGCACTTCGCCATCTCAAATACAATAAGCACCAAGTAGTACTTTTCCATGTGCTTGATGTAGCGAAAGAAGTAGATTTTAATTTTGAAGATGCCCCAAAACGCTTTTTTGATGTAGAAAGTAATGAATTTATCGACCTGTATGCAAATCAGTTAAAAGATAAGTACCAAGAGCAAATGAAATCTTACCTCAACTTACTAAAATTGAAGTGTCAGCAATATAAAATCAATTACCAACAAATAGATATCACTAAAGATATGGATAGCGTTCTTCGCAGATTTTTAGCTGAAAGATATTGATTCTTCAATGAATAAGAAAGGATTTACACATACATTGTTCGCATATAGAAAAGATTTATCCCAAAAAGATTATCCCTCTGTAAGAAAAAAAGCCTTACTTTTGTAAGTCAATTTACCCCAAAATCTAAGACTAAATTATGGAATATTTAGAATTTGAGTTACCGATTAAAGAGTTGCAAGAACAATACGAAAAAGCTTGTAAGATTGGAGAAGACAGTGAAGTAGACGTAACAGAGACCTGCAAGCAGATTGAAAAAAAATTAGAACAAACCAAAAAAGATATCTATAAGAACCTCACCGCTTGGCAACGAGTTCAGTTATCAAGACACCCAAACAGACCGTACACGATGGATTACATTCGTGCATTATGTGGGGAAACTTTCTTAGAACTACATGGAGACCGTAACTTTGGAGATGATAAAGCTATGGTAGGTGGTCTTGGAAAAATAGAAGGTCAAAGCTTTATGATTGTAGGTCAACAGAAAGGATACAACACAAAGACTCGCCAATACAGAAACTCTGGAATGGCAAGTCCGGAAGGCTATAGAAAAGCCCTTCGCCTAATGAAATCAGCTGAAAAATTTGGTCTTCCTATTGTAACTTTTGTTGATACTCCAGGAGCTTTCCCTGGGTTAGAAGCAGAAGAACGCGGACAAGGAGAGGCAATTGCAAGAAATATTTACGAGATGTGCAACATCAAAGTTCCAATTATAGTTGTTATTATTGGTGAAGGAGCTAGTGGTGGCGCATTAGGAATTGGCGTGGGCGATCGCATTTTGATGCTAGAAAACACTTGGTACTCAGTAATTTCTCCTGAATCTTGTTCATCTATTTTATGGAGAAGTTGGGAGCAAAAACAAATTGCAGCTGAAGCCTTGAAGTTGACTGCTAAAGACATGAAGAAACAAGGATTAATCGACGAAATCGTAAAAGAACCACTTGGTGGAGCACACTCAGACAGAGAAAAAACCTTCAAAATTGTTACAAAATCAATTATTTCAGCTTACGAGGAACTAAAAAAATTACCACCAAAAAAACTTACTGAACAACGTATGGGTAAGTTTTTAGAAATGGGGGTTTACGCTGATTAACTAGAAATATTTTCTCAAACATACCAAACGCAAGACCTCTTCCAAGGTCTTGCTATTTTTTTTTTACTTATCAACACTTTATCAACACATTATCAAAAATGTTAAGTGAATAAGTTTGCAGGTTAAAAACTAAAACCCACATAACTTTTTATTCATATTTACTTACTTTCGCTGCATGGAAAAACCAAATGTCATAGGCAAAGAAAATTACTCAAAAAATGAAGTAATTCCTTTACAAAAAGGAAAAATACCTCCCCAAACAACTGAATTAGAGGAAGTTGTATTAGGAGCTATGATGATTGACAAAAAAGGGGTAGATGAAGCTATTGACATTCTATCTCCTGAGGCTTTCTACAAAAAAGCACACCAACATATTTTTGAAGCAATTCAAACACTTTTCCAAGCAGGTGAGCCAATTGACTTATTAACTGTTTCAAGTGAACTAAAGAAAAATAAGAAGTTAACAAACATTGGTGGTGAATATTACCTGATTCAACTCACCCAAAAGGTATCTTCTTCGGCGCATATTGAATACCACTGTAGGATAATTTTACAGAAATACATTCAACGTAGTTTGATTCGAATTTCTAATGAAATCATTGAAGAAGCTTACGATGAAGGAACAGATGTTTTCGACTTACTTGATAATGCCGAATCAAAACTTTATGAAGTAACTCAAGGAAATATAAAGAAATCTTCTGAAAGTGCGCAAAGTTTAGTTTCACAAGCTATCAAGCGTATTGAAGAAATCTCCAACAAACAAGGTTTAAGTGGTATTCCTTCAGGATTTACTGAATTAGATAAATTGACTTCAGGATGGCAACCAAGTGATTTAATTATTGTTGCCGCGCGTCCAGGGATGGGTAAAACTGCTTTAACTCTTTCGATGGCAAGAAATATTGCCGTTGGCCATAATGTTCCTGTTGCTTTTTTCTCGTTGGAAATGTCATCGGTTCAGTTAATTACTCGTCTAATTTCATCAGAAACTGGTCTTAGCTCTGAAAAATTAAGAACAGGTAAACTCGAAAAACACGAGTGGCAAGAGTTAAATACAAAAGTAAAAGCACTAGAAACAGCACCTCTTTTTATAGATGACACACCTTCGCTCTCGATTTTTGATTTACTCTCAAAAGCAAGAAGACTTTCGTCACAATACGGAATAAAACTGATTGTAATTGATTACCTTCAGCTAATGACGGGCGGTGGATCTAACAAAACAGGAAATAGGGAACAAGAAATATCTACTATTTCTCGAAATTTGAAAGCTTTAGCAAAAGAATTAGAGGTTCCCGTAATTGCATTATCTCAGCTTTCACGTGCAGTTGAAACTCGAGGAGGAACCAAACGACCATTATTAAGTGACTTGAGGGAATCAGGTGCAATTGAACAAGATGCAGATATTGTATCTTTCATATACCGACCTGAGTACTATAAAATTGAAGAATGGGACGATGAAGCTGCAAGCCCGACCGAAGGGCAAGCAGAATTTATTGTTGCCAAGCATAGAAATGGTGGATTGGCTAATATTCGACTTAGTTTTGAAGGACATTTGGGTAGATTTAGTGACTTACAAACCAATGCTTTTGGCGTGGTAGAAACCTACTCCTCTTCTATGAATAACGAAGACGGAGCGTCCTTTCCTGACGCAAATGATGTATTTGGTGGTCCAGATCCTTTCCCTCCATCTGGAGGAAATGACGATGTTCCTTTCTAAAAATTAGCTTTGGTCTATTTTTTGATGCATTTGAAGAAAAACAAACTATGAGGTCACTTTTTTTTACACTTTTAATTTTATGCACTTGCTTTGGCAATTATGCGTATGCCTCCTTTGTGTTGATCCCTATGGATCACGAGTCGCAACGCAATCACTTAAAAGCTTATGGAATTGCTTATTGGGTATTAGAAAGAGACCAAAAAGTTCAATGGCTACTCAACTACAAAGGCGGTAGTTTTTTGATTCCAACTTCTGAAAAATTGGAACGTGAATGCAAAATTAGAGGTGTGAGTTACGAAGTTATCTCAGAAGCTGAAGCGAATAAAATACTATCTTCAATTGACAGTCCATCTAAAAACCAATCAGCGGTATTACTTGAAAAAGCGCCAAGAATTGCTGTTTACACTCCCGAAGGAAATCCGCCGTGGGATGATGCGGTTACTTTGGTGCTAACATATGCCGAAATTCCTTATGAAACTCTTTATGACGAAGAAGTTTTGGACGACCAGCTTTTGTTGTATGATTGGCTTCACCTTCATCATGAAGATTTTACAGGTCAATACGGCAAATTTTATCGTGCATATCGAGCTGCGCCTTGGTATATTCAGCAGAAAAAGGAAGCAGAAGAACTAGCAAGAAGTCTTGGTTTCGAAAAAGTTTCCAAATCTAAACTTGCGGTTGCTCAAAAAATTCGAGACTATGTTGTAGGTGGTGGATTTATGTTTGCGATGTGTAGCGCCACAGATACATTTGATATTTCTTTGGCAGCGCACCAAACAGATATCTGTGAACCTATGTTCGATGGCGACCCAAGCGAACCTGGCTACCAAAATAAGTTGGATTTTAGTGAGACTTTCGCATTCAAAGATTTTACATTGGTGAAAGACCCGAATATTTACGAATATTCGTCGATAGACATGACCAACAAACGCAAGTCGGTCACCAAAGATAAAGATTATTTTACCCTTATGGAGTTTTCGGCAAAATGGGACCCCATTCCAAGTATGTTGAATCAAAATCACACGGCTTTAGTCAAAGGTTTTATGGGACAAACAACTGCTTTTGACCCAGTTCATATCAAATCTAACGTACTTATTTTAGGTGAGAACAGAGTTAATGGTGAAGCACGCTATATTCACGGAATCAAAGGAAAAGGATTTTTTACTTTCTATGGAGGCCACGATCCTGAAGATTATCAACACCGAGTGGGCGACCCAAAAACAGAACTTGAGCTACACCCAAATTCACCCGGATACCGACTAATTTTGAACAACGTCTTATTTCCAGCTGCTGAAAAGAAAAAACAAAAAACATAAAAGTGGCTATTTCAGATTTAGCATGAATAATTCTGAAGCAATTCCATCGCTCAAAAACTTTCCTTTTGGGGAAATAATGTAATGTTCGTTTTCTTCAAAAATTAGTTTATCCTTTATGAATTCTTGTGCTTGTTCAGTAAGATAAGCTCGATAAATAAGCCCAAATTTATTCTCAATTTCATTTAGGTCTATGCCCCATTGAGTGCGAAGTCGCGTCATTACATATTCGTTATAGGTATCTGTTTTAGTAAGAGTTTCGCTTTCTGAAGGGAGTTCATTCGCCTGAATTTTCTTGATGTAAATCGCATTATTACTCACGTTCCAACTTCTTTTTGAACCATCAAAACTATGTGCAGAGGGACCAATACCTAGATAAGATTTACCCGTCCAATAAGCAGTATTGTTTTTCGATTCAAAACCAGGCTTTCCGAAGTTAGAAAACTCATAATTTACATAACCTGCTTCGGTCATTTTCTCTTGAAGAATATCAAAATGGCATTTAGCCAACTCATCATCGACCGGTGGAATTACTTCTTTTTCAATAAAATAAGCTAAAGCAGTTTTTGGTTCGACTGTCAAGGCATAGCATGACAAGTGTGGAATTTCCAACGAAAGTGCTTGCTCAATATTTCTCAACCACTCTTCTTCACTAAGTCCGGGAATTCCATAAATTAAATCCAATGAAATGTTGTCGAAGTATTTCTTTGCTAATTGAAGGCTTTCTAATGCTTCAGAGGCATTGTGCGCACGATTCATCAGCTTCAAATCACGTTCAATAAAAGATTGAACTCCAATACTGAGTCGATTAATAGGTGTTTTTTTATCCAAAACTTGTAAGTAAGCTTCGTTTAAATCATCAGGATTTGCCTCTAGCGTAATTTCTTCAACTTGAGAGGTATCGTAATGTGAATGAATACTGTCAAAAATTCTATCAAAATCTGTTACATTCAACAAAGAAGGAGTTCCCCCTCCAAAATAAATATTCTGCATTGGGGTTCGAAGTTCTTCTTTTCGCAGGGCAAGTTCTTGACAAATGGCGTCAATCATCTTTTCTTTGTGCTTCAAGGAAGTAGAAAAATGAAAATCGCAGTAATGACAAGCTTGTTTACAAAAAGGAATATGTAAGTATATACTACTCATTCAATTTAGCATAAATAATCGGTAAAATTAAACATTCAGTTTCGATTGATTGTTGTTATTTGCAACATCTTATATATGATTTTTGGTTCCGATGAATAAACAAACATTTGTAATTCTGCTTTTACTTTCTGCAAGTCTTTCTTCTTGCGGTGTAACCCGAATCAACTCTGAAAGAAATTTACAGTTGAAGGTCTTGGATGAATACATCATTCCCCCTCAA
This sequence comes from Psychroflexus sp., assembly GCA_007116535.1. Lineage (GTDB taxonomy): Bacteria > Bacteroidota > Bacteroidia > Flavobacteriales > Flavobacteriaceae > Psychroflexus. The sequence continues at coordinate 255 of SKIG01000215.1, read as the reverse complement.
ACTTATTTTGATGGTGAAGAAATCGGCGGTCTTTCAGGCATCGATTATCACGAAGGAAAATTGCTCTTGCTTGACGATCGATCTACTCGACCCATTATTTATGAAGTTGACTTACTCACACAAGGCAATCGAATTGACACACTAGTATTTCAAAAAGCCATCAATCTTAAGAAAACAGATTCAGATGTATTTGGACCAAAGTCTATGGACTTAGAGTCAGTTCGCTTTGACCCTGAAAATATTGACTTATATTGG
>SKIG01000016.1 GCA_007116535.1 Psychroflexus sp. | reverse complement strand
GGAACACGTAATCGCTTACCTAAACCTACATTTACGCCAGATATAGAAAATTGTCTACTTCTATCGGCTCGCATTGTAAATGGGTCAAACAAGAATTGCTTGGTCTGCGAAAGAGATACAGAAAGCTGTACAGGCTTTCTTCCTCCTAACCATGGCTCAACAAAAGTTAAGCTATAGTTCTGAAACGCAATACTTGCTTGTGCTCGTAATGACAATTGTTGACCATCTCCCATTGGCAACGGATTCCATGCTTTTTTGTCACCAATTCCTCGGATAGAGAAATTATTGAAGCTCAACCCTAAAGTACCGATGAAACCTCCACCTCCATAACCACCTTGTAGCTGAACTTGGCTAGCTCCTTGCTCTGCTACTTCATATCCCACATCTACAGTTCCATCTGTTGGGTTGGCGTTCTGTATATCAGGGCGAATAGACTCAGGATCAAAAAATCCAAGCTGGCTAAGCTCTCGAGCTGTTCTCATTGTTGCTTGTTTGCTGTATTGTTCTCCTGGAAATGTTCTAATATTTCTGTAAGCTACATGGTCATTAGTTCGATCATTACCTTTGATGCTAACATTATTAAAATAAGCTATAGGACCTTCAATAATTCTAATTTCAAAATCAATAGTATCTCCATAAACTCTTGTTTCTACAGGGATGACTCGTGAAAACAAATAGCCATTATCTTGATAAATATCTGTTATGTTTTCAGAATTTTGTTTTGGTCCTCCTGTAATTTTTTTATCAAGTAAAGTTCCATTGTATGGGTCTCCTTTTCTAATAGCCATCAGTCGCTTAAGCTCGTTATCTGAGTAGACCGAATTCCCTAAAAACGAAATATCCCCAAACAAATACTGTCTTCCTTCATTTATTTCAAGCTCTATTTCAACTAAATTGTCGTCTGTTACAATTACAGAATCTCTAATCACACGAGCGTCTCTGTAACCTTTCTCTCTAAGCTTCTCTACAATTCTTTGTTTATCTTCTACAAAATCTGAAGGTATAAGCTTCGAACGTTTAAAAATTCTTAGCGGATTCTTCTGCTTTGTATTCTTCATAAATTTTCTGATTTTTCTATCTGAAAAATCTTCATTTCCGATAACCCTGATTTCAGAAACCTTTATTTTGTTTCCTTTTACTATATTGATGTATAAGTCTTCCCCAACAATTTGATCTAAACTATCTTTTATTGTTCTAGTTGAAATCCTTGATTCTACGTTTAGGAAGCCTTTTTTACGTTACTTATTTTTAATGTGGTTTTTGGTATTAGCAATAAAGTTATCGGTAAGTTTGACATCTTTTTTAAGTTTCAAGTCTTTCTTAAGGTCTTCAAGTTTTTTCTTTCTGTCTCCTTTAAGATGAACTTCATTTAATTTTGGAACTTCTGTAATTTCAATTTCTATATCGGCAACTCTTCCTCTTACATCAGTGATATAAATTGCTACATCACTAAAGAGCCCCAAGTCCCAAAGCTTTTTTATAATCGAATTGATTCTATCGCCTGGCATATATATTTCTTCCCCTTTCCTAAGACCGGTAAAGGCAATAACTGTTCTTTCGTTATACGTTGTTGCACCCGAAACAGTGATTTCTCCAATAGTATATTTTGTGCCCTCGTTTATACCTATATCACCTGATTGTGTATAGGATTTAACGAAAAATAAGCTCATTAGTAAGCTTAAAAGGATGGTTTTATTTAGTAAGTTGTTCACTTGTTTTTCCAAATCTTCGTTCTCTTTTTTGATAACTTTCTATTGCTTCGTACAAATGCTCTGTCTTAAAATCAGGCCAAAGTACATCGCAAAAATACAACTCTGCATAAGCTATTTGCCACAATAAAAAATTACTTATTCTTTTTTCACCACTAGTCCTAATAAGCAAATCTACATCCGGCAAATCAAATGTATATAAATGCTCTTGAATTAGCTGATCGTTTATATCTTCTACACCTATTTCTTTGTCTACTACCTTTTGACTAATACGCTGAACCATGCATTTGATCTCTTCACGAGAGCCATAGCTTAAAGCAATTGTCAAGGTCATATTATTATTGTCTTTAGTCTTCTCTATAACCTCACTAAGCTCCTTTTGGACTTTTTTCGGTAAGCTTTCAATGTTTCCAACACAATTTAGACGAATTCCATTTTTATGAAATTCTGTAAATTCTTTCCTAATTGACCTTATCAAAAGACGCATAAGTGTTTCAACCTCTAACTTCGGTCTTTTCCAGTTTTCTGTTGAAAAAGCAAACAAAGTCAAGTTTTTAACACCTAAATTACCGCAAGACTCTACACATTCTCTAACCGATTCAGCGCCTTTTTCATGACCTGCAACACGATACAAACCTCTCTTTTTCGCCCAACGACCATTGCCATCCATAATAATGGCAACATGTTGTGGTAGATTATCTTTTTGTATTGTTTCTTTCACTTTGTTTTAAAAATTACAGTAACAAGGTTTACGTCCAAATGCGTAAGTCAAACTTACACCTGCAAACATATACCAATCATTTGTATTTGGGTTGCCAAAAGAAGAAAAACTACTACCTCCACTCATTTCATTTGGAGCACTACCATCTAAATTATCGGTAAAAGTGTATCTAGCTCCATATTCTGCTGCAACCACCCAATGATAGGACAAATTCAACTTTATGCCGATAACCATTGGAATGGCAAAATTATTGTTTTTACCGCCTCTTTCCAACTGATTGTTGTTTACAAAATAGTGGTGACTAAAAAAGAAGGTAGGACCTGTATATAAGTAAGGGACTATTTCTGACTTTCCGTTATGAATATCCCAGTCCCAAAATGTGAATTCTATGCCCGCTGAAAGCTCTGTAATACTCGTATTGAACCTGTAGCCCCTAGCTATCCTCCTATTGGATCGAGAACGCAAATCATGTTCGTACGTATTAAGTCGCATGGCAGAAAAACGGAATGAATGTCTTGTGCTTCTATTCCACTTAAATAAAGCACCGTAGCTAAGTTTATCTTCGTGTAAATAATCATCAGGAAGCAAAAATGAAGTTGAGCCTACATCACCTGAAAAATTTGTCCCACCTGCAAAGAAACCTACCTCATAGGTCTGAGCAATAGAAACAAAACTATTCAGCAGAAAAACTAAGAAAAGTATTGGGTACTTCATATATTTTCAAAAGTTTGCAAATATAAGAATAATGTCTTGGTATTCGTTTTTTTATACTAATTTGTAAGTAGAACAGAATTATAGAAAAATTATTGCGCAGGATTGCGACTATCTTCTCCCCAAAGTAGTTTTTCTCGGAGTGTTTGAATAAAGCTCTGCTCGTGTAATGATATTAGAGATATTTTAAATGAAGCTTTCTGAATAAAAAGCTGAGTGGATTTTTCTAAAAACACCAGACGAGAATCAAGCGATAAAATAAATTTCTCTTCTCTTGTCTTAACGCCTAATTTGATTTTGTTAGAATCAGGAATAACTAATGGGCGTGCGTTTAAATTATGAGGCGCTATAGGCGTTAGCACAAATGACGCTGTTTCAGGCATTATAATTGGTCCCCCACAACTCATAGAATAGCCTGTCGAGCCTGTTGGTGTGGCAATAATAATACCATCCGACCAGTAGGAGCTTAGAAATGCCTGATTAAGCCAAGTATCAACCGTAATCATCGAGGTGGTGTCTTTTCTACTAATGCTGATTTCGTTTAGCGCATAAGGAAAAACTCCTTCCAAGGCATTCGATGGCTCCGACTTAACCTCTAAAAGACTTCTTTCGCTTTTTTGGTAGTTCCCCTTAAAAATCTCTCGAATACTATCTTGAATTTTGTCTTTGTGAACACTTGCCAAAAAACCTAATCGACCTGAGTTTATTCCAACTATTGGTACAGATAAATCCTTAACAAATTTGACTGCAGACAAAATTGTCCCGTCGCCTCCTACACAGAAAAAATAATCAAAACTTTCATCCAAAACTTCAAATGAAGGATATGTCTTTTTTGAAAACTCCTCTTTTTTTTTGATGAGTTCTAAAAATGATGCTTCAAACCAAGTATCTACCTGCTCACTTTCGGCAACTTCAATAAGTTGTTTGATGTATTTTGCTGAATCAGGATAAAAAAACTGACCAAAAACTCCTATTTTCATGTGCTTATAGTTGTTTAATTAGAAAATCAATCTTGGTTTAAATATTCAAGTATCGTTCAAAATAATCAGCATTATCTCGTAGGATTTCATTGTGCAAATCTTCCTTATGTTCGCTGATGATTTCGTATTCATAACGACGAAGCGTTTGAAGTATTTCATTCAATCCATTGTGGTCGATGCGCAAAGATACTTGAATGTCTTCTGTGTTTACCGACAAAGTAAACATGCCTATTATTTTTGCCGCATTACTTTCAATAATTTGAACTAACTGAGAGTAGGTAAAATCAACTCGCTTCTTCTTTACAACTATTTCATCTCCTCCAAAGAAAAACAAGGGTGTTTCTTTACACACGCCTAAAAAATCAATAATATCTAAATAGCCTACTACTTCTTTTTGTTCATCTAAGGCAAATAAAACTGGGCTCTCTGCATTAGCAAAAGAGCGTAGAATGTCAAGTAAAGAAGCGCCTATTTCAAAACTTGCTTCTTTAAGCACATACCCAAAATCTTCCAAAGGAATATCTTGTTCTAAAACCTCAATATCTTCAAGAGCTACACATCCTATATACGATTGATTTCTAAAAACAGGGACGCAAGAGAGCTGAAGCTCCTCGGCAAGAGCTACAAATTTACCCACGTTTTCTTTTACATCCAACGGGTGGTTCCACGAGTAAAGTAAGTTATTGACGTTCATCGTTAAATTATATACCGCAAAATAACAAAAAAACTGTGGATAAACTCAGGTAAGTTAATTTTTAAGGAGTTGTTTTGCATGGGTATGTGATTTTACTTAGTTTTTTGAATATTTCAGCTAAATCTACCACCAATTTTTCCAAAATTTCAGCCAATAAGCCCCGATAAATTTTTTATACCAAACGATTCATCTTATTTTTGACGAAAATTTTAAAAAAATGAGTAATTTTTTTACTTTACCTATAAAAAAAGTAACCCGCTTAACAGAGAAATCGGTACAGTTAAGCTTTGATTTATCGGACGAGTTACGTGCCTCATACAAATTTATACCAGGGCAATATTTAACGCTTCAAACTAGCATCAATGGTGAATCGGTGCGTCGATCTTATTCAATTTGCTCGGCGCCTGACGAAGACTTGGCTATTGCCGTTAAAGCAATTGACCAAGGTGTTTTTTCTAATTATGCCAACGAGCAATTGAAAGACGGAGACGTGCTTGAAGTACATCCCCCTGAAGGAAGTTTTCAACTTGAAGCTTCAAATACACAAAAAAAATACGTTGCCTTCGCCGCAGGAAGCGGTATTACACCTGTTTTAAGTATGCTGAAAAGCACCCTTAAACAAGCTCCAGAAAGTGAATTCGTTCTTGCTTACGGAAACAAAAGCAAAGCCGAAGCAATGTTTTTAGATGAGTTGAAGCAGCTTCAATCTACCTACAAAGAGCGTTTTCAGTTAATTGAAATTTACAGCAGAACTCAAGAAGACAATGCTAAATTCGGAAGAATTGAAAAACCCTTCGTAAATTATGTATTGAAAAACATGTACAAAGACGTTGATTTTGATGCCTACTTTATCTGTGGTCCTGAAGAAATGATTGAAGGAGTAAAGAAAACCCTAACTGAAAATTCAGTAGAAAAAGATAAAATTCAATTTGAATTATTCTATTCTTCTGCTGAAGAAGCTATTGAAACCAAAGACGGCATGACAAGCATCAATGTAACTGTCGATGACGAAACTTTTAGCTTTCAAATGGGGCAAGACGAAGTTATTTTGGACGCAATTTTGGCTAAAGATATAGACGCTCCTTATTCCTGTCAAGGTGGAATTTGCAGCAGCTGTGTAGCAAAAATTACCAAAGGAAAGGCAGTGATGAAGAAGAATCAGATTCTTACCGACGAAGAAGTGGAAGAAGGTTTGGTACTTACTTGCCAAGCGCATCCAACAACCCCAGAAATTCACGTAGATTACGACGATTTATAAAATTAAGATGACACAAAAAGTTCGTGTGCGCTTTGCACCATCTCCAACCGGACCACTGCATATAGGCGGCGTTAGAACCGCATTATACAACTATCTTTTTGCCAAAAAACACGGTGGCGATTTTCTGCTTCGTATAGAAGATACCGACCAAACTCGTTTTGTGGAAGGCGCTGAAGAATACATCAAAAATAGTTTAGCTTGGTGTGGAATTCCCTATGACGAAGGTCCAGGAAAAGAAGGTGAAGTTGGCCCTTACAAGCAAAGTGAGCGCAGAGCAATTTACGAGTCGCATGTACAAGACTTGATTGACAAAGGAGAGGCTTACTATGCTTTCGACACCCCTGAAGAATTGAATCAACTTCGTGAAACTTACGAAGCCAAAGGTGAAAAATTTAGCTACGGCCCTTTGACGAGAAACGAACTAAACAACTCGCTTCATATTTCTAAGGAAGAGTTGCAACAACGTTTGGATTCAGGTGAAGCTTATGTAGTAAGATTTAAAACTCCTATCAATAAAAGTCTTCAGTTAAAAGATGAAGTCAGAGGTTATATCGAAGTTTCTTCGGATGTTTTGGATGACAAGGTTTTGTTTAAAAGTGATGGTTTACCCACTTATCACTTAGCTAATATTGTCGATGACCATCTGATGAAAATCACCCACGTAATCCGTGGAGAAGAATGGTTGCCTTCTTTACCATTACATATATTACTATATGAAGCCTTTGGATGGGAAGCACCAAAATTTGCCCACTTACCTTTGATTTTGAAACCTAACGGAAAGGGTAAACTCAGCAAACGTGACGGAGATAAAGACGGATTCCCCGTTTTCCCTTTAGCTTGGGAAGACCCAACTTCAGGTGAAGTTTCAAGAGGGTATAAAGAAGATGGATACTTGCCAAGCGCGGTGGTAAACATGCTTGCCTTTTTAGGTTGGAATCCAGGTACGGAGCAAGAATTATTTAGCTTGGAGGAACTTACTCATGCTTTCGATTTGAACAAAGTAAACAAAGCAGGAGCAAAATTTGATCCAAACAAAACGAAGTGGTTCCAACAGCAATATTTTCAGCTTTCCCCAGATGAAGCTATAGCAAATGCTTATTTTGAAGAGCTTAACAACATGGAGGTAAACACCAATATTGACTACGTAACTCATGTGGTAAAAACTGTAAAAGAACGTGCTGTTTTTGTAGCTGACTTATGGGAGTTGAGTAGTTTCTACTTTGAAGCGCCCTCAGATTTTGAAGCCAAAGCAGCTAAAAAAGTATGGAAAGAAGACACTGCCCACATCATAAAACAGTTGGTTGAAGTGCTTTCAGAAATTGAAGATTTTTCTGAAGCTAACCTTCAACAAATAGTGAAGCCGTGGATTAGCGATTTAGGCCTTGGTTTCGGAAAAGTAATGCAGCCTTTCCGACTATCCCTAGTTGGCGACATGAAAGGCCCAGATGTTTTTCATATAGCATCATCTATCGGTAAAAATGAAACTATTAAGCGATTGAATTTCGCTATTAAAAATTTGGCTGATTAGTCAACTCATCAATTCTAAACAAATGAAGTTAGTCCAAGGTTTTTCAAAGTTGAGTAAAGACGAAAAAATTCAATTTTTGCTCGACAACTACTTATCTAATTTTCCTCAAGGAAAAGAAATTTTGTTGCAATACCTCAACGAAAATAGTCAACTGCAACAATTGCACGACGAGTTTATAGAGAACACCTTGAGCAATTTTTATATGCCCTTTGCGGTTGCTCCTAATTTTGTAATTAATAACAAAAACTACGTTATTCCGATGACTATTGAAGAAAGCTCGGTAGTTGCGGCAGCAAGTAAAGCTGCAAAATTTTGGGGAGAACGTGGTGGCTTCAAAGCGGAGATAATTGGGACAGAGAAAATAGGTCAAGTTCATTTTTTAAGTAAGCGTTCAGCTGAAGATTTAGCTTCATTTATTGAAAAAATAAAACCTAATTTATTAGATGGAGTAAAGCACATCACTCGAAATATGGAAAAACGAGGGGGTGGTGTTTCATCTATAGAATTGCGCGATAAAACAGACGAACTTGAGAATTACTACCAATTGCATTGTACTTTTCAAACCAAAGATGCGATGGGTGCCAACTTCATCAATTCATGTTTGGAATCTTTCGCTCAACAGCTAAAAACAGAAGCGAAAAATCACTTCGAAAAAGAAGATAGCGTAGAAATTGTGATGAGTATTCTTTCAAACTACGTTCCGAATTGTGTGGTGAAAGCAAGTGTTTCTTGTCCCGTTGCTCAATTAGGAAAAACGAAAGAAGAAGCAGCCGAATATGCACATAAATTTCTAACCGCAATACAAATAGCAAGTATAGAACCTTACCGAGCGGTAACCCACAACAAAGGAATCATGAATGGTATAGATGCAGTTGTACTT
>SKIG01000092.1 GCA_007116535.1 Psychroflexus sp. | reverse complement strand
TACCGATGACCAAAATATTGGCGAATTAAGAATAGTTTTTCACGACTTTGAAAATAGAATTTTAGGAGGAACTTTCAAATTTAATGCCGTTAACGAAGATGGAGATTTTGTGGAGATTACAGAAGGTGAATTTGATATGAATTACCTTGTACATTAAAAATAGGTTAACAGTATTTTTTCAATATCTTTCCTTCCAAAAGCAGTCAGATAAGTGAATTGTATTTTGCAATTAGCAAAATAGAATACTATTTAAATGGTATTTGCTTTTAAAATGCTTTACATAGCGATCTGAATTATGCTTTTTCACCGCATCACTTATCGTTTAGTCCTTGATTAAAGAAAGAAATTGTCGGAAATCAGATTTAGTTGAAAAATAATTACTTTTACCCATCGTTAATTTGACTTTTTGCGAAATCATAATTACGATTAATTAAGAAGATGGCATTGCAGGCTTCTTTTTATACAAGTTTTATTACGGTAATTTCAATTGATAAATGGTATTAGTCTTCAACTTATTTTTTCAAAAAATTAAGCAAAAAAATGAGCATCCAAAGAAATACCCTCAACCAATTAAGACTTACTAACTTGCTACTAGTGAGTATTTTGTTTTTTTGAGTGTCTATTTTTTTGTGTAAGGGAACATAGATAGTAAAAGTTAGAATCCATGTTAATAATACCAATAAAAAATAGCTTAATGTAAACGAATCTACATCAATAAATAATTGATAGATGCTAACTAAAAGTTGAGTAAACATGAGCGGTAACACAACTAAGGTAATTCTCCACGTGTAGGTTGCATGCCATTTTTGTAAGTTTTTTTCTTCAAAATAGGTGAATGCAGGATAAATACATAGTTGCACTAACCAAATTAGCACCACTAAACCAAAATCAACGAGTATTCTAACTAATTCCATAAGAAGTTTTTTTAGCCCACCAAACCCAAGCAATCAATAATGGATGAATGATAATTAGTCGAACCCAAGCAATCCATGGAGCAACACAAAGTGTTCCTTCAATACAACTTCCTTGTTCTATAAAATACCAATGAGAGGGTATAAAGATAATAAGCATAAGTATAAGACCTATACTTGCCAGTTGTTTTGTTTTTTTGAAGATTAATCCTGTAGCTCCTAAAATTTCTGCTATTCCTGCAATAGTATTGAGCGTTTTTGGATATCCCAAATAATCAGGAATAAGCGGATAATACCATTCAGGATTAATGAAGTGATTGATACCAGCTATAAGATAGAATAGCACAATTGAAGCGTAAGACCAAAAACTAAATTTTAAGTAAGTTTCCATTGGTATTCAGTATGCACTTTCCAAAGAATATAGCCAAAAGGAATCCACCAAATAAAATCATTGGTTATAAGGGTGTAGAAAAATTCAAAAGGAACATTTCCTTCTACATAGTTCATAACAAAACCAAGTGGACCGAAAATTTTTCCAAGAAAACCAACCGCAACAATTGGCCAATGTCGCATGGGATTGTACGATGCCCACCAATAACCAAGACCATACACTCCAATGACCATTCCCATTCCTTGCCAAATAAGAAGTTGATTGGGAATTTCCATCCCTACCAATTCAAAAAAATGACTTGGAAAAAGAACAACCCAAGCTCCCCATAGTAAGTTATAAACTGCTGCTAATTGTAATGTAAGCTTCATTGATTAAAAATTTTTTTCAAAAGTCTAGATTTAGGTTAAGCTACACAATTATTGATTTTATTATTAACATAAAATTTTAGTTCTGCTAATTTGTAAAATCTAACTCGAGTGAAACAGTTGCTTTTTAAATATGATTATAATCGAAATGATAGACCAAGGCTAAGATTTACGTAATAAACATTTCCAAAAAAAGAAGATAGCTCATCAGCTGTGTTAATGCGCATATTGTCCCACCTAAACTCAGGTTGAAAATACAAACTCAAAAAATCGTTAAAGGAATAATTTATAGTACCCGAAATTATGTAAGAAGTAGCAGAGTCTCTAAACCTACCACTTATTGAAGCAAATTCTGATGGGTTTGAATCATTGGTAAATCTAGCTCTATTTCTATAATTGGTGTTGGCAAGCGTAAATCTTGGTTCAATAGTAAGTTTATTCAGAGGCAAATCAATAGTGTATCCTACTACAAACCCAAAGCTATTGATATACGAGTTATCGTAATTGCCCACCAAATCTTTCCTTTTTATAGCTGCATTGAAGTTTTGAAACCTTAAACCAAATACAAATTTTTCAGCCCAATCTTTTCTTAGTAAAATCTGCGCATCAACACCCCTTCCAAGATCGAAAGCTTTGTTAGCAAAATTGTTTCCTACACCAATTGGTTGAACCCATCCAATACTCATAATGAACTCATTAGAAGACTTATATTCACTTATGTCATTATAAGATTTTACTTGTGCGTTTGCTTCAAAAAATATTCCCCCTAAAATGAAGATAATACTATAGATTGATTTCAAATTCATTGTAACCTTCATTAATTTCAAATTCTAATTCGACTGGTTCATTGTTTCCGATTTGGTAACTCATACGGTAAATTTCATTTTTCTGAACAATTTCTGACAGCTCAAAATCTTGGTTTTGAGAAATGAATAAATTAAATTCTTGATGAAAAAAAGGAGTTATCTCTTGCGAATAGTCAATTTGTTGAAAGTTATAATTGAAAACATTCTCATTTAAACTTTGAAATAATTTCCGTTCTAATAGAACAAATACTTCCTCATTGTTTTCTTGCCTCAAAAAATTGAATTTTACTTTAGCAAATGGGTAGATACGAATTTTATTTAATTCTAAAAGATTATCTTCAATATCACGAATGGGAACAAAAAAACTTCTAAACATTGTTGAACCGTCATCATTAGTTAATTGAAAAATTTCAGGTATTTCGACTTGTAACGACATTCCTGTAACTAGCGTTGTGAATTCAAAGTTCCCTATTTCATCTGAAACTGAACTACCTAAAACTGCACCTCCTGCAGTTGTTTGTACCTGCAAATTTGGGAGTGCTTCGTTGTTTGCATTGGAAATATTTCCTCTTACCAAAAGTCTTCTATCATTTTCAATATCTGTGCATTGAAAAAAGAATAAACCGATAAAAAATAAAAGAAAAATTGATTTTAAACCTTGTAATGTATTCATATAGAGATGAAATTCTCAAAGTGATTATTAATTGTTTTCAGCTAAAAAATAAGCAAATTTGGATCACGGTAACCCAAATCAAACCAATCTGCAACCGATTTGTTGGTGAGCACACCATGATACGCATACAATCCGCTTCGGATACCTAAATCAAAACGTAAGGTATTTTCAATGCCGCCTTCATCACCTATATAAAGTAGGCTTGGTGTGAAAATATTGCTGATCGAAAGTGACGAAGTTCGAGCATACCTTGAAGGAATATTAGGAACACAGTAGTGAATCACATCATATTTTACAAGTGTAGGAAAATCATGAGAGGTAATTTCTGAAGTTTCTACACAGCCACCCATATCAATACTCACATCAATAATTACAGCATCTTTCTTCATGTTTTCTACCATAGTTTCTGTCACAATAATTGGCGATCTATTTTTTCCTCTTACAGCTCCAATAGCAACATCACATCGTTTTAAGGCTTTAAGTAAGTTTTTTGGTTGTAGCGTAGAAGTGTAAATTGAATTCCCCAATTCTTTTTTGATGTTTCGCAATTTGGTCAATGAACTATCAAAAACTTTGATATTTGCACCCAGTCCCAAAGCAGCTTTTGCAGCAAAATAACCCACCGTTCCTGCGCCAATAATAACAACTTCGGTGGGAGGAACGCCGCTAATATTGCCAAACATAATACCGCTGCCATCTTTGGTATTTGCCAACAATTCTGAAGCAATTAACACAGAAGCATTCCCAGCAATTTCACTCAATGCTTCAACAATTGGATAGCTTCCGTGAGGATCTTTTATAAAATCGAAAGCTAATGCAGTTATTCTTTTTTCAGAAATTTTTAAAAAATACTCTTTGCTTCTAGTTTTTAGTTGTAGCGAACTTATCAATGTACTATGTGGGTGCATCAATTCTAGCTCGTCCATTGATGGTGGAGCAACTTTTAGAACTGTCGGGCAACCAAATACTTTCTTCGTATCTCGGGTAACTTGTGCACCTGCTTCACTGTATTCTTGGTCAAAGAAATTCGCATGTAATCCTGCGCCTGCTTCAATAATCACTTGATGTCCGTTGGAAGTTAGCGCATTCACAGCGTCAGGAGATAGGCAAACCCTTTTTTCTTGAAAGGATGTTTCTTTTGGAATTCCAATAATTAGTTCTCCCTTTTTTCTTTGAACTTCAAGACACTCTTCTTGAGGCATGAGTTCACTTTTAGTGAATGGCGTCGTTGGATTACTCATATTTACCTATGCTTATGCTTGCAAAAGTCGCTAAAATACATCAAAAAAGCAAGCGCCATAAGATTTATTTTATTGCGGGTCTACATTAATGATTACTCTAACTGAACGATAAGCACCAATGGCTTCAAAACTTGAAATTATTTTTCGAATAACTTCTTTTGACTTGTTGATCGATTGTTTTGGTGCAATTTTTACTTGAATATTCTTATGGTATTGATTGCGTATTCTTGCAACTGCAGGAAATTCAGGCCCTAATACTTGCTGACCGAAGCTTTGTCGTAAATAGGTTGCTAACCATTCAGAAGATTCATTAATTTTGTTGAAATCCTTTGACTTTAAGGTGATTTTTATAATTTTATAAAAAGGTGGATATAAGTAACTTTTTCGATCATACAATTGTTCCTTAAACATGGTTTTGATATCGTTAGTAGTTACTTGTTGAAGTATTCTATGCTCAGGTTGATAAGTTTGTATCAATACCAATCCTTGTTCATCCGTTCTTCCTGCTCGTCCTGCAACTTGTACCAACATCTGAAAGCATTTTTCATGCGATCTAAAATCAGGAAAGTTCAACAATCCATCGGCATTCATAACTCCTACTAAACCTACATTTCTAAAATCTATACCTTTAGTAATCATTTGTGTACCAATCAAAATATCAACTTCTTGATTTTCGAAGGAAGCAATGATGTTTTCGTAAGCGTACTTTCCTCGTGTGGTGTCAAAATCCATACGATTGACCTTAGCTTCAGGAAAAAGTTCCTTCACTTCAGTTTCGATTTGTTCTGTTCCAAAACCTTTGGTACTAACTTCGCTACTTCCGCAAGCTAAGCATTTTACTTGCATGGCTATTTGGTAGCTACAGTAATGACAACGCAAGCTATTGTTGTGTTTGTGGTAAGTTAAACTAACATCACAATTAGGGCATTGAGGTGAGTGACCACAGGAATTACACTCCAAAATAGGAGAGTAGCCACGTCTATTTTGAAATAAGATAATTTGTTTGCCTTCCGCTAAATTATCTCTTATAGATTCAATTAGCGTATCCGAAAAATGCCCCTTCATCCGTTTTCTGAATTGCTTGTCTTTAATGTCGACCAATTCAATTTTTGGTGGCTGAACATTCCCGTAGCGTTTATTTATTTTTACATAACCGTATTTGCCATTTTTTACATTCTCTAGACTTTCGATACTTGGTGTTGCTGAACCTAGTAAGGTTTTCGCTCCAAAAAGATGCGTCAATACAATAGCTGTATCTCGTCCGTGATAACGAGGCGCAGGGTCGTTTTGCTTGTAGGAAGTTTCGTGCGATTCATCAACAATAACAAGGCCTAAGTCGGTAAAAGGCAAAAACAAAGCCGATCTTGCTCCAACAATCACTTTGCCTTTTTCTTGGTAGCGAATGTTTCTATATGCTTCTACTCGTTCATTGGGTGAATATTTGGAATGATACACAATTACTTCTTCACCAAAGTAACGCTGTAAACGCTTAATTAGTTGTGTGGTTAATGCAATTTCAGGAATGAGAAAAAGTACTTGTTTTCCCTTTTCGATATAAGATTGAATAAGCTTGATATAAATTTCTGTCTTTCCTGAAGAAGTTACCCCTTGCAACAAGCATGTAGGTTTATCAGCTAATTCATTTTGTATTTCTTGAAGCGCTTGTTGTTGAATTTCAGAAAGCACAATTTCAGCTTGCGTTGCTTCAACATAAGAAATTCTATCCTCTCGAACTGAATATTCTTCAATAATTCCCTTGTCTATTAGAGTACGAACAACTGGGGAAGAAACCGAGGCGTATTCGCTCAATTGTTTGGTGGTGATTGGTTTTTTAGTAGATGCCTTCAACTGAAAAAAACGCATTACACATTGTTTTTGTTTTTCAGCACGGTCAAGATCTTCGAGTAATTCAGTCAGCTTGCTTTCATTGGCATATGCTTCTGCTAATCGAAGGTATTTAACAAGCTTTGGACTGTATTTTTGTTGTAATTCTTGTTGTAGTTGAACAACCCCTTTGTCCACCATTCGATGTACGACAGGCAACACAGTTTTTTTGTCCAAAATGTCGATTACTTCCTGAATTTTAAGTACCGATTTTTGTTGAAGCGCTTCAAAAATCAAGTATTCTTCGTCATTTAAAATATCAGTTTCGCCATCAAAACTATCCTCTAGAATGAGTATAGATTCACTTTCCATAAGAAGTGGGCTAGGGAGTGAAGCCTTCAACACATCGCCAAAACTACACATATAATAGTCTGATATCCATTTCCACAGTTTGAGTTGGTGCTCAGTAACGCTAGGATATTCTTCTAGAATTTGTTCTACATATTTAGCTTCGTAATGTAGTGGCGGTTGATTATGAATACGTGCTACAATTCCTGTGTACACTTTTGTTTTTCCAAAGGGAACAGCAACACGTTGACCAACTTGAATTTTACTTATATGTTCTTCCTCCAACAAATAAGTGAATAAGTTGTTTAAAGGAAGAGGAACAATAATATCTACGAAGGTTTGCATTATACAAAATTGAAGCGTAAAGATAGAAAAAGATGTCCTTAGGGCTTCAAATTTGAAGCAAATATGTTAGTATTTATACAATACTCGCTACTTTTTTATCAACTTCTTTGTAAGCATAATACCTTGCACCAACAAGCACGAGGTTTTCTGCTTCAATTTTCTCGATTCTAAAGGTTTTGTCATTTACAAGTGCTTGTGATAATTGATTTTTGTGAAGCTTTTCATAAGTTTCAAAATCAATTTCTACCAAGTCTTCAAAATTTTCCATAATACTTTGTGCATCGAAGTTTTCTTGCCAATTTTCCACTAAATTTCCTTGGAAAGCTTTTGATTTAGAACCACTTCCATAGCCAATAAAACCAATTGTTTTTACCGAATTAGCTTGTTGAATAGAATTTACTAAAGCAGAGATTAGTCCTAAAAAAATAGAACCGGTATAACAGTTACCAACTTTTGCAGAGAGGTATTCGCTTGGAGCTATTTTTTCTTGTACGAAGTTTTGATAAGCTTCAGATTTAACAACACTTCTCAACTTTTCTTTGTAGTTTTCACCTGTTGCATTTTCTAATAATAATAGATTTTCTTTGATGAAAATTTCAATAAACGTTCTTCTACCTTGAAAACAATAGGGAAGGTGCATACATATCAAATCCCAATCAGTTGCATCATTGAATGCAGCTTTTTCAGTTTTGAATTTTTCGTAAGCAGCAGAAATCTGATTGATGTAACATTCATTAGAATATTGTCCATCGAACACAGGTTCATCTTTAACCACAGGAAGCTTTACTTTCACGTTATTTTGAGTGGTTTCAATGTATTGCTTCGGCTTAAAGAAGTCGAACACACCTCGAGTTGCAACGCCTACTTCTTGATCGATGGTCATTATTTTTGGATCAGCACTGACTAAGACTGCAAATGCTCCTGCGCCTTGTGTATATTCCCCTGTGGAAGCTAAATCATACTTAGCAAAATCTGTAGCAACGACAATAGCTTTTTTGGTTGGGTTCAATCGAATGTAATCCAAGCAATTTTGCAAGGCATCAACTGCGCCAATACAGGCGAAGGTAAAGTCAACAGCATCACAATCAATCGACTTGTTTTCACCATCAAGTTGTACTATATTTTGAAGAATATATGAAGCCACAGGCTTTGAGTTATCAATGCTACTTTCTGTTCCAACATATAGTCTATCAACCTTAGATAAAGTTATATTTTCTTGTTGTAACAAGCGATGAACGGCAGTAGTTCCCATACTAACCACATCCTCATCGATGTCAGTTAGCCGCATAGCTTCAAGGCCAAGACCTTTGCTAAGTTTTGCAGCATCGATATTACGAGCAATGGCAAGTTTTTCAATGGGTAAAACAACTTTTGGGATATACATTTGGATTGCATCAATACCTACTTTCATTACCAAAAATTTTAGTTAATATATGATTTATACTCTAATAATTTGAACAAAATTATAAAGGCAAAACTATGTAATTATTTGAACTGATACTTTCAATTAATTAGAATAAAATACTAAAATTCACATAAGAGGTATTTTTTTGAAAAGATTTTAAAAATAACATTGAAAAATAGTGAATTCATTTT
>SKIG01000082.1 GCA_007116535.1 Psychroflexus sp. | reverse complement strand
TCATCAAAAACACCTGTGTAAGTTGCCGGATTAGAACGTGGAGTTCTTCCAATTGGCGATTGATTGATGTCGATTACCTTATCCAAATGTTCTAAGCCTTTGATGCTTTTGTAAGGTAGAGGCTCTTTTACACCATTAAAGTAGTGTGCATTTAAAATGGGATAAAGTGTTTCATTGATTAAAGTAGATTTACCACTGCCCGAAACGCCCGTCACGACGACCATCGTCCCAAGCGGAATGTCAATTGAAACATTTTTCAGATTGTTTCCTGATGCGCCTTTTAAGCTAAGTTTTTTTCCATTGCCTTTTCTTCTACTTTCAGGAATTTCGATGCTTCGTCTTCCAAACAGGTAATCGGCAGTTAATGTTGATGCTTCAGATAATTGTTTAGGTGATCCCTGACTAATGATTTGACCTCCGTTTTTCCCTGCAAACGGACCAATGTCAATTACATGGTTGGCACGTTCTATCATGTCTTTGTCGTGCTCGACTACGATGATTGAATTTCCAACATCACGTAAAGCTTCTAAGGAATTGATTAGCTTTTCATTATCCCGTTGATGCAAGCCAATGCTTGGTTCATCCAAGATGTACAAAACTCCTACCAACTGAGAGCCTATTTGAGTAGCCAAACGAATACGTTGTGCTTCACCCCCCGAAAGTGTTTTTGAACCTCGGTTCAAGCTGAGGTAATTTAGACCCACATCTAATAAAAATTGAAGCCTTGCATTGATTTCTTTGACGATTTCCTCGGCAATTTTCCACTCGTTAGCACTTAGTTCATTAGGGAGTTTCTCCATGAAAAGTTTTAACTCTTCTATATCCATGGCTACTAATTCGCCAATATGTTTTTCGTGTATTTTGAAGTGAAGCGATTCAGGTTTCAAACGCGTTCCGTGGCAATCGGGGCAATCTTTCTTTTCCATG
This sequence comes from Psychroflexus sp., assembly GCA_007116535.1. GTDB lineage: Bacteria > Bacteroidota > Bacteroidia > Flavobacteriales > Flavobacteriaceae > Psychroflexus. The sequence goes on along the minus strand of SKIG01000082.1, from coordinate 7,708 downwards.
TATTTTTTTGCTCAACGTTTTAATGAAATACTACTTTCTTTTTGATTGTAAACGCCTTCAATAAAGTTAGCAACACCTTCAAAATCGTAGCTAACTCGCTTAGAGACTTTGGCAGCTTTTTCAAACACCTGAAAAGAAGCTTTTCCTCCATTCAAAATAACTTGCATTGCTTCGGAAGGAATTTTTTCAATCGGGTCATCTAAAGAAAATTCAAAATGCAAAGCAATATTGCTTAATTGCTTAAACACCCAGTTATTTTTAGGTTTTCCGTGAGGTTCGATTCCTCCTTGATTGATGGATAATTTTGGGTCGGGAATAATTCGCTCCAAAAGTACTTCGTGCACTTCTCCCAAACCATTGCAAGTTGGACAAGCGCCTTTAGGTGAATTAAATGAAAAATTATTTGGTTCGGGAGTTGGATAAGAAATACCTGTGCTCGGGCACATCAAATTCCTACTGAAATAGCGGACGTCCTTATTGCCTTCTTCAATAATCATCAATACTTTATCTCCTTGGTCGAGCGCCGTTGTTACACTTTGACTTAAGCGTTTTGTATTGTTTACATCAACTTTAATTCGGTCTACTACCACTTCTATATCGTGTGTTTTGTAGCGATCGAGTTTCATTCCTTTGGTGATATCGACAATTTCACCGTCGGTTCGAACTTTTACAAAGCCTTTTTTGGCAATTTGCTCAAACAATTCTCGGTAATGACCCTTTCGTGAACGAACAAGTGGCGCAAGAATATTGATTTTTTTGGCAGCAAATGAAGATATAATCTGTTCTACAATTTGTTCATCTGAATAGCTGACCATTTTTTCGCCGGTAGCCATGCTGTATGCAGTTCCAACACGCGCATACAATAAACGGAGGAAATCATAAATTTCGGTAATAGTTCCTACGGTACTTCGTGGACTTTTGCTTGTGGTTTTTTGCTCGATAGCAATCACAGGAGAAAGTCCTTCAATTTTATCTACATCAGGACGCTCAAGGCCACCTAAGAATTGTCGTGCATAAGCTGAAAACGTTTCAATATACCTTCGTTGTCCTTCCGCATATATAGTATCGAAAGCTAAAGATGATTTCCCGGAACCTGAAAGTCCTGTAATAACAACAAGTTGATTTCTAGGTATATTGACATCAATATTTTTGAGGTTGTGCTCCCGCGCACCATAAACTTCTATTAATTCTTCTTTCATGTAAGCTGCTCAAGTATTGAAAAATTATTCACTTAAATTCTACATTTTCCAAGTAAAATTTAGCAACCCAAAATTAATTAAATTAATGGGGATGTCACTTTTTATAAGAAACTTAGTGAATTTATTGTGAAAACTTTAAAACTAAGGGAAGGTTGGGATATTTTGAGCTTTTGAATAAAACAACTTTTATTTACCCCCAAAGCTCCTTCACTTCATTATTGACATATGCCAAGCCTGTTTCGCTCGGGGCTTCTTTTTCTAAAAGTGAGTTCAGAATAGCCTCTCTAAGTTTATTTGCGGAGGTTATTTCTTCGTTTCGAGCTTTGTTTCGAATCAATGAAATAGTCGAGTTTTTTGAAGCACGTACCACATTCCAACATTCGCTACTTACATAAATTTGCTGTGTAAGGTTGTGTTCAAATTCTTGCTCAATTGCACGAATCAACAAGTTCTCGTATTGACTTTTATCATCCCCGATTGGCGACATACGAATGACTAAGTTGTTGGGTGAAATTCGCTCTAAAAACAAGACTAAGCGCTCATAAGCTTGAAGTCTAAGGGGTAAGGATTGTTTTTTGTGTTTGAAATGAAGTTCTCTCAGCTTCATTTTTTCTATATGCGAAGTATGTCTTTCAAAAAAATAATAAGCAACAGTTCCCACTACTAAGGCAGGAATAACTAAAAAGATATAATCCATTAATTCCATAGTTCACATTTTGGATTTCAAAGATAAATTCTTTTTACAGCTTCTCAAGAATATTAGTCTTTGTTTTTACTTTATTGAGTTGAAATTTTTTATTTTTGGTTGCTTTATAAATCATAAAAAAAATCAGCATTGCAAGAATATATCAATCAATTAAATGAGGCTCAACGAGAGGCGGTGTTACAGAAGGATGGTCCAATGATTGTCATTGCGGGTGCGGGCTCAGGAAAAACCCGTGTACTTACCTACCGAATTGCCTATTTGATGAGCGAAGGAGTAGATTCGTTCAATATTTTAGCATTGACGTTCACCAACAAAGCTGCACGGGAAATGAAAACGCGTATTGCTTCAATCGTAGGAAGTTCCGAAGCTAAAAACTTATGGATGGGGACTTTTCACTCTGTTTTTGCCAAATTACTTCGTTCGGAGGCAGGAAAATTGGGCTTCCCTTCAAACTTTACCATATATGATACGCAAGACTCGCAACGTTTGCTGAGGTCGATTATCAAAGATTTATCACTAGACAAAGATGTGTATAAATACAAGCAAATTCAATCGCGAATTTCTTCTTACAAAAATTCACTAATTACGGTAAAAGCCTATATGCGTAATCCCGAATTACAAGAGGCGGATGCCATGGCTAAGCGTCCACGCATGGGAGAAATTTATAAAGAATACGTCGAGCGTTGCTTTAAAGCAGGGGCAATGGATTTTGACGATTTACTCTTGCGAACAAACGAGCTTTTGACTCGTTTCCCTGAAGTGCTTGCCAAGTATCAACAGCGTTTTAAGTATATTTTGGTAGATGAGTACCAAGATACCAACCATTCGCAGTACTTAATTGTAAAAGCATTAAGTGATCGTTTTCAAAATATCTGTGTTGTTGGAGACGATGCGCAGAGTATTTATGCTTTCCGAGGCGCTAACATCAATAACATTCTCAACTTTCAACGAGATTACGAAGATGTAAAAACCTTTCGTTTGGAGCAAAATTATCGCTCTACCAAAAATATTGTTGAAGCAGCAAATTCTGTCATCGAAAAAAACAAAACACGATTAGACAAAATTGTTTGGACAGCTAATGACGATGGTTCAAAAATAAAAGTCAATCGCCTCATAAACGATGCTGAAGAAGGGCGTTTTGTAGCAAGTACAATTTTTGAAAACCGAATGGAACACGGATTAAAAAATAGCGATTTTGCTATTTTATACCGTACCAACGCCCAAAGTAGGGCAATGGAAGATGCGCTGCGAAAGCGGGATATTCCTTACCGAATATACGGGGGGCTTTCGTTTTATCAACGAAAGGAAATAAAAGATGTCCTCGCATACTTGCGTTTGGTCGTCAATCCAAAAGATGAGGAAGCACTTGTAAGAGTCATTAACTTTCCTGCAAGAGGGATTGGTCAAACAACCATGGATCGCCTGAATCTCGCTGCTAATCATTACAAGCGTTCCATTTTTGAAATTATTGAACATATCGATAAACTCAATCTTTCCATCAATAAACCTACCACCGAAAAATTGATCAATTTTATCAACATGATTAAAAGTTTTCAGGTCTATAATGAAAAGTATGATGCTTTTCAGATGGCTGAAATGGTAGTAAAAAAAACTGGTTTGGTTCAGGAAATGAAAAAAGACGGTACTCCTGAAGGAATTGCCCGTATAGAAAATATGGAAGAGTTGCTCAATGGTATTCAGGATTTTGTTGAAGGGCAAAAAGAACTTGCAGATGCCAATGGCTCTTTAGTGGAGTTTTTAGAAGATGTTTCCCTCGCAACCGATATGGATAAAGATACTTCGGATGACGATCGGGTTGCTTTGATGACTATTCACCTTGCTAAAGGTTTGGAGTTTTCTTACGTGTTTATTGTTGGTATGGAGGAAGATTTATTTCCCTCGGCAATGAGCATGAGCACCCGTTCTGAGTTAGAAGAAGAACGACGACTTTTTTATGTAGCCCTAACAAGAGCTGAAAAACAAGCCTACTTAACTTACGTGCTATCTCGCTACCGTTGGGGAAAACTAAACGACGCAGAGCCAAGTAGATTCATCGAAGAAATTGATGATAAATTCTTAGATTTCATGATTCCTGAGGACAATTACCAGTTCCGAACTTTTTTAAATCCTGATATTTTTGATGATGAAATTGACAAGTCGAAATTGCGTCAAGATAAGCCTAAGAAAGGAACTCCGCCACCAAAAGAAACACCTTCTGAGGTAAAAAGACTGCGAAAAGTGAAGCCTGAGGGAACAATTGAAGCATCTTCTAAAATTGAAATTATTCAATTAGAACAAGGACAATGGGTAGAGCATCAACGCTTTGGAAAAGGACAAGTCATTGAAATAACAGGCATTGGCGCAGATAAGAAAGCAGCAATCAATTTTCAAGGAGGAGGCGTAAAAAATCTATTATTACGCTTTGCTAAATTGAAAGTTTTAGATAATTAATACGTTTTTCAAAAACATATATATGAATCAACACGAGCGAATTCATTGGTTACGCGCTGAATTAGAAAAGCACAACCACTTGTATTATATAGAAGATAAGCCTGAAATTTCGGATTATGAATTCGATCAGCTGATGCAAGAATTAATCGATATGGAGGAGAAAAACCCATCACTCGCAGATGTAAATTCGCCATCGGTTAGAGTAGGAGGGGGTGTCACAAAAAACTTTGAAACGATTGTACATGAACATCGCATGTATTCTTTGTCTAATTCCTATTCCTTTGAAGACCTGCAAGATTGGGAAAATCGAATAGAAAAAATTATTGATGCCAAACCAACCTATGTTTGCGAACTCAAATACGACGGGGCGTCCATTAGTTTGACTTACATAAATGGTGAGTTGAAGCAAGCAGTTACCCGAGGCGATGGTATTCAGGGAGATGATGTAACCAACAATATTCGAACCATCAAAACAGTTCCCTTGAAGTTGAAAGGAGATAATTACCCACAAAAATTCCACATAAGAGGGGAAATAATCTTACCTTATGAAGGTTTTGCAGCAATCAACGAAGAGCGTATTCAAAATGGTGAGGAACCTTATGCCAATCCGAGAAATACAGCATCAGGAACACTGAAGCTTCAAGATAGTGCTGCGGTTGCCAAACGACCATTAGAGTGTTTTTTGTATGCCATTGCAGGAGATAACTTAGGCATCGAGACACAGTTTGATAACCTAGAAAAGGCTCGCGAATGGGGATTTAAAGTGCCGGAGGAATCAAAACTTTGTAAATCACTCAATGAAGTCAAGGCTTATGTTGACTATTGGAACGAACATAGGCACCATTTGCCTTATGAAACTGATGGGGTGGTGGTCAAAGTCAATCAAATTTCCCACCAAGAGGAATTAGGTTATACAGCAAAATCTCCCCGTTGGGCGATGGCCTACAAGTTCAAAGCTGAGCAAGCATCGACCAAATTAGAGGCAATCACTTACCAAGTGGGAAGAACGGGAGCAATTACACCCGTAGCTAATTTGAGTCCTGTTCAGTTGGCGGGAACAACCGTCAAAAGAGCCTCTTTACATAACGCAGATCAGATTGCTAAGCTAGACATTCGCGTAGATGACATGGTTTTTGTTGAAAAAGGAGGAGAGATTATTCCTAAAATTGTTGGCGTTGATTTTACGCAACGAACCATTTTTAGTGAACCAACACAATACATTACCAATTGCCCTGAATGCGGGACTGCATTGGAACGAAAAGAAGGAGAAGCACAACATTATTGCCCAAATACAGCAACGTGTCCACCACAAGTTGCAGGTAGGATACAGCATTTTATCAGTCGCAAAGCCATGGATATCGAAGGTCTTGGAGGTGAAACGGTGCAACAACTTGTAAAAGCAGAATTAATTACTAATTATGCTGATTTGTACGAGCTTAAAGTCGAAGATTTATTGCCTTTGGAACGAATGGCTGAAAAATCTGCTACTAATTTAGTTGAAGGAGTTGCCAAATCTGTAGAAGTTCCTTTTGAACGAGTATTGTTTGCTTTAGGAATTAGGTACGTTGGCGAAACAGTAGCCAAAAAGTTGGCAAAAGCATTCAAGAATATAGATAACATTATCGCAGCCACCTTTGAAGAATTAGTAGCTACGGATGAAATTGGCGACAAAATAGCTGAAAGCATTCATCTATTTTTTGCAGAAGAAACTAATATTGAGTTAGTCAATCGTTTAAAATCTTATGGACTTCAGTTTTCTCTTTCTGAAGAAGAGTTAGCAAATGCTACCGATTTGCTTGAGGGTAAAACCTTCGTCATTTCAGGAGTTTTTCAAAAAGTAAGTAGAGATGAATTAAAAAAGTTTATTGAAACCAATGGAGGTAAGAACACAAGTTCTATTTCTAAAAAAACAAATTATTTAGTCGCAGGAGAAAATATGGGACCAAGTAAGCTTACTAAAGCAGAAAGTTTGGGGGTGAAGATAATTTCTGAGGATGAATTTTTAGCAATGATAGATTAATAAAAAAATAAATCCCATCATAAAATGGTGGGATTTATTTTTTTGATTTAATAGTATCTATTTAATAATCAGTTTTTCTATCATTCTGGAAGTACCATCGTTGATTTCAAATAGATATACTCCTTGGGCAACTTTGTTTAATACAATGTTTTGTTGTAACCTATCAGCTCTAACTTCAATTTCTTGTAATAATTTACCTTGTAAATTGTAAATTTTTGCATTTGTGTTTTGATTTAAAGGCGAACCAAGGTTGAGCACAAATTGCCCATTACTTGGATTCGGATAGATGCCAAAAGTGCTTGCTGTTTGGTCTTGTACACCAAGACTTGTAGTACATATTTCCATAGACCATGAATTCAGTGTGCCAACATCACCATCATAAAAGTCTGCAATAGCAAGTGTCCAGTCGCCTAAGGCACTTAGACCATTCCATTGTTGTAAAGATTTGTTAGCGTCTGATGGAGAGAAAACTCCTGCTAAGGGATCGCTGCATTCCACGGGAATTGGCTCTCCAAGATCATCAAAAGTTACTTGAATACCACCCTCATTCAGACAGTCTCGTACAAAGAGATTAATGAATTGTTCATCGGGTCCAATGAGTTGAATAACTAAATCTTGGATATAAGTATGTGTGATATCTACATTAACTTTAATACCACTAATAATTACGTCATCTTCTACATCAATTTCAGAAAAAATAGGCGTTCCTTGCTGATTTGGACCCGCGCCATCTGGTATGTCGATTGATTCGTCATTAACGTACTCTTCACATTCTTCTTCACTTCCCCCTTCTCCATTAATTGCAATAAAAGCATTATTGATATCAAAAAACACATTATCAGCACCTTTTACCATTATTCTTCCGCTGTTGGTAAAAACATTTGGTACTGTTATATCTGCTGATCCGTTGTTTGGAACATTAGAAGCAAGAACCATGTTAAAGTTTTGACCATTATCAAGCGAAAGAAAAATATCTACGTTTTGAGCATTAACACCACTTGGGTTATTTGTATCAGCAACAACCCAGGTAATAGTTTCTGTGTCTCCTGGTTCCCAAACGATACCAGATTGCCCCTGAGAAGTTACTCTAAATGGTCCTGCGTCAACTACACTCAAGGCAACAGAAGTTTCGCTTACTTGCCCACCTAACATATTGTTATCTCTAACTGCGACACCGAAATTTAAAGTTCTTTGTATAGAAGGTAAGGCTTCCCAATTATTAGAATATTGGTTGTTTAAAATAGTGCTCATGGATGGGAAGTAGCGTATAGGATTTTCACTAGGTAAAAATGCTCTAAACGTGGGTCCACTTGTATTGTTTCCTGTTGGAGG
>SKIG01000142.1 GCA_007116535.1 Psychroflexus sp. | reverse complement strand
TATTCGCTATTCGCTATTCATTATTCAATATATTAAGTATCTTTGCCGAAATTTTTTTTGAATCAAATGATAGATATTACTTTACCAGACGGAAGTGTAAAAAGTTTTGAAAGTGGTGTAACTCCGATGCTTGTAGCAAAGAGTATTAGTGAGGGTTTAGCACGAAATGTTATTTCAGCTAAATTCAATAACTCCACCGTTGAAACATCCACACCTTTAACCGAAGACGGTAGTTTGGTATTGTACACATTCAATGATAAAGAAGGGAAAAACGCCTTTTGGCATAGCTCTGCCCATTTAATGGCGCAGGCAATATTAAAGCTTTATCCTCATGCTAAGCTTACTATCGGTCCTGCAATTGAGCAAGGATTTTATTACGATATAGATTTTGGTGACAAAAAACTAGCCGAACAAGATTTTCCAAAAGTGGAAAAGCTAATGCTGGAATTGGCGCGCCAAAAACATGAGTTTCAACTAAGAGAGGTTAGCAAAGACAATGCTTTAGCGTATTATAAAGAGAGAGAAAATCAATTCAAAGTAGAGTTGATAGAAAACTTACAAGACGGTGAAATTACTTTTTGCGATCACGATGATTTTACTGACTTATGCCGAGGAGGACACATTCCAAACACTGGTTTTATCAAGGCAGTAAAAATTATGAGTGTTGCAGGAGCTTATTGGCGTGGCGACGAAAACCGTGAGCAGTTAACTCGTGTGTATGGTATTTCTTTTCCGAAGCAAAAAGATTTAAAAGAATATTTAGAGCTACTTGAAGAAGACAAAAAAAGAGACCATCGTAAGTTAGGAAAAGAGTTGAAATTATTCACTTTTTCTCAACGAGTTGGCCAAGGTTTACCGCTTTGGTTACCTAAAGGAGCTGCGTTGAGAGAACGTTTGGAGCAATTTTTGAAGAAAGCACAAAATGAAGCTGGATACGAGCAAGTGGTAACACCGCATATAGGGAATAAAGATTTATATGTTTGCTCAGGTCACTACGAAAAATACGGGGAAGACAGTTTTCAACCTATCAACACACCGGCAGAAGGGGAGGAGTTTTTGCTAAAACCAATGAATTGTCCTCACCATTGCGAAATTTATAAGTCTCAGCCTTGGAGTTACAAAGATTTACCAGTTCGTTTTGCTGAATTCGGTACAGTCTATCGTTATGAACAAAGCGGAGAATTGCATGGTTTGACAAGAGTTCGAGGGTTTACTCAAGACGATGCTCATATTTTTTGTACGCCAGATCAATTAGATGAGGAATTCAAAAAGGTGATTGACTTGGTGTTGTATGTGTTCAATTCGCTTGGATTTGAAAACTTTACAGCGCAAGTTTCACTTCGTGATCCTGAAAATAAAACCAAGTATATTGGTTCAGACGAAAATTGGAAAAAAGCAGAAGAGGCTATTATCAATGCAGCTAAAGAGAAAAACTTAAATTACGTAGTTGAAACCGGCGAAGCAGCATTTTATGGACCAAAGTTGGATTTCATGGTGAAAGATGCTCTAGGAAGAAGTTGGCAATTAGGTACAATTCAAGTAGATTACAACTTACCTGAACGTTTTGAGCTTGAGTATAAAGGAAGTGACAACGAAATGCATCGCCCTGTGATGATTCACCGCGCGCCTTTTGGAAGTATGGAACGTTTTGTTGCTATTTTATTGGAGCACACAGCAGGTAATTTCCCTTTGTGGCTAACGCCTGAACAAGTTAGCATTCTCTCTATCAGCGAGAAATACGAAAATTATTCTAAAAAAGTTTTAGAATTGCTTAAAAATAACGAAATTCGCGCCATATTTGATAATAGAAGCGAAACCACAGGCAAAAAGATTCGTGAGGCTGAGATGAACAAGGTGCCTATCATGCTTATAGTTGGTGAAAAAGAAGAAGAAACCAACACTGTTGCAGTAAGAAAGCATGGAGGCGAAGACCTTGGATCAATGTCAATTGAAGATTTTGTCGAGTGGATGAAAAATGAAGTTTCGGCTTCATTGTAATAAAGTATAATAAATTTAAATCGTAGAGCCATAGCATTAAGAAGAAGACAAGGAGGTAGATCCCTAAGAGAAGTAAAAGAGGATCCGCATCAGGTTAATGAAAAAATCAAAGCACCAAAATTAAGGTTGGTGGGAGATAATGTAGAAATGGGAGTTTATCCTACTAAAGTTTGTTTGCAGAAAGCAAATGAGCTTGAGTTGGATTTAGTTGTTATTTCTCCTAAAGCTGAACCACCCGTAGCTAAAATATTAGACTACAAGAAATTTTTGTACGAGCAAAAGAAACGAGAAAAGCAACTGAAAGCAAAAGCTTCTAAAGTTGTTGTAAAAGAAATTCGTTTTGGACCTAATACAGACGACCACGATTACGAATTCAAACGTAAGAATGCTGAAAAATTTCTAAAAGATGGTGCAAAGCTTAAAGCTTTCGTTTTCTTTAAGGGAAGATCAATTGTTTTTAAAGACCAAGGCCAAATTTTATTATTGCGTTTAGCGCAAGACTTAGAAGACTACGGTAAAGTAGAACAATTGCCAAAACTTGAAGGGAAGCGTATGATTATGCTAATGGCACCCAAAAAAGAAAGTTAAGAGTAAATAAGAGTCGGTAATATAAAAAGGATCAAAGATGCCTAAATTAAAAACAAAGTCAAGTGCTAAGAAGCGTTTCAAACTGACAGGTTCAGGAAGAATTAAGCGTAAGCAAGCTTTCAAAAGCCACATCTTGACAAAGAAGTCTAAAAAAAGAAAGCTACGTTTGACTCATAGCGCTTTAGTGCACAAGTCAGACGAAGCTAATATCAAAGAGCAATTACGTTTGAAGTAATAACCTTTGATGGTTTACACAAAGTATTAACCCTGGAGTGGGCTATCTAAATGCAAGTAAGCTGCCTACTACAAAAAAAAATTAAATTATGCCTAGATCAACAAATTCAGTTGCTTCACGAGCTAGAAGAAAAAAAATCATGAAGCAAGCCAAAGGTTACTTTGGACGTAGAAAAAACGTTTGGACAGTAGCCAAAAATGCGGTAGAAAAAGGACTTTTATATGCCTATAGAGACCGTAGAAACAAGAAAAGAAATTTTCGTGCTTTATGGATTGTAAGAATAAACGCAGCTGCTCGTTTGAACGGTTTGTCTTATTCGAAGTTCATGGGGAAATTAAAAGCTAACAATATCGATTTGAACAGAAAAGTTCTTGCAGATTTGGCAGTTCACAACCCAGAAGCTTTCAAAGCAATCGTAGATAAAGTAAAATAAACATTAACATTTACCACTCTTATATAAACCCCGTTCGCAAGTTCGGGGTTTTACTTTTTATGTTTTTGGACAAAAGATTGATTTTTGTTCATTATTTTACAGTAATTTATTAATTGAATAAGTGTTATATCGGTTATTTCAATTGATATGCAGTGTTAAGTATTTTCAACTTCGATTTATAAAACAACTATGAGTACAACAATAAATAATTTCAGAATTGTTTCATTAGTTCCTAGTCTAACTGAATTGTTAGTAAGTCTTGGTTTGGAAAAGTCTATTATTGGTGTGACTAAGTTTTGTGTCCATCCCTCTTAAATAAAAAAACAAGTTGAAGTAATTGGTGGTACAAAAAATCCTAAATTAGATAAAATTCTTCTGCTAAATCCTACTCACATAATTACTAACAAAGAAGAGAACAATAAAGAAGATGTTGATTTTTTGAGTAATCACTCGTTTGTTCATGTTTCAGATATCAAAACAATAGAGGATGTTTTTGTTGTTTTGAAAGAGTATGCTTCACTTTTTAAGGTCTATCATCAAGCAATGCATATAGATGAGCTTCTTAGAAGGAAATTAGCGCAATTTCAAACCGAATTGCTTTATGAAAAAGAAATTTCAGTTGCTTACCTAATTTGGAAGGAACCATGGATGACTATTGGCAGTGATACGTTTATTCATGAAATGCTTACTATTTCAAAATTCAAAAATGTTTTTGAAAAGCAAACTCGCTATCCTGAAATCAATTTGAAGGATTTGCAACAAGCAGATGTTGTATTTTTATCTTCCGAGCCATATCCCTTCAAACAAAAACACATTGATTTAATCAAAAATTATAATCAACAGGCATTTCTTGTAGACGGAGAATTGTTTAGTTGGTACGGTAGCCGATTATTGCATGCTTTCGATTATTTCATTCAACTTAGAAGTCAAGTAAAACTTAGTTTAAGTCAGTAAACCATCACATTAATATTGAATTAGGATTTACTTTCAATTATTTTACCGAAATTTGAAAAAATTTTATAAATGCTTAGTCACCAAATATATACACATACTGATTCTAAAGAATGGGTCACTTTTGTCCACGGGGCAGGAGGTAGTTCCACTATTTGGTTCAAGCAGATAAGAAAGTACAAAGATAACTTTAATGTGTTGCTTCTTGATTTACGTGGACACGGAAATTCTAAGCCAACATTGAAAGATAGTTGGAATGAAGAATATACCTTCGATGTAATTACAGAAGATATTATCGAAGTTTTAGATACTAATAATATCAAGAGGTCTCATTTTGTAGGTATATCATTAGGCACCATCTTAATAAGAAACCTGGCTGAAAAATATCCTGAGCGGGTCGCTTCTATGATAATGGGGGGAGCCATTATGAAGATGAATATTCGTTCTCAGTTTTTAATGCGATTGGGGAATGTATGTAAATCAGTAATACCCTACATGCTTTTATATAAATTGTTTGCTTTCATTATAATGCCTCGAAAGAACCACAAAAAATCAAGGCTACTTTTTGTGAATGAAGCAAAAAAATTATATCAAAAAGAATTTATCAAATGGTTCAGGTTAACTTCAGAAATAAACCCTTTGTTGAAGTTATTTCGTCAGAATGATATAGGAATTCCTTGTTTGTATATTATGGGGGAACAAGATCACTTGTTTTTACCAACAATAAAAAAGATTGTTAGTTACCATGAATCTGCTAAATTAAGTATCATAGAAAAATGCGGTCACGTTGTCAATGTTGAGCAACCTTTAAGTTTCAATAAAATAAGTATAGCATTCATAAAAGAAAATACATATAACAGACTTTCAAATATTTAACTATCTTCGTAAAAGTTAATCTTTGTTTGTAGTCAAACAACTTATTGACTTTCAATTGATAAATTAAACGTAATGACTATCAAAAATAGCTTCCTAATAGTATTTATACTATTTTTTAGTATGATGAATTCATCTGTTTTATCGGCTCAAATGTCAGATATTTTGATTGAACTCTCTAAAAAAGATCAAGTTCAATTAATGGGAGAAAAAGTTGTATTAAGCGAAATAAGCACTCTCATTAACAAGCGTATAGACAAACTTCCTGAAGACGAACAACAAGTTCAGTCGGTAACCATTACACTTGGAGTTGCCATAACAGACGACTTTTTGGATTTAGTAAAAGACGAGGTAAGAAAGACGCCTGTTCGTTTTTTGAATGTTCAACGTAGCATCATATCCACTTACAACCAAAATAACCCAATTACAGATCAAATGATTGAACAATATAATACCTTGATCAAGGGATGGAATGAAAAACAAGAACACGAACGTTTTTATCGACAAATAGAATTAGACTTTGTGGAAGGGGTTAGCAAACGGATGAATCTTCAGCAACAACTTCGTACGGAGAAATTGCCCGGCTACCTTCCTTTTGTGAAAAAACCTGAACCCGTTTCACCTGTAGAAATGCAGGATTTTGAAAGGTGGAAATTTGATGATAGTTACCGATTATTCGTCAACTTAAAGCTTGTAGATAAAGCTTTTTTAAATGATAAAAAACCTGTATATTTTGAAAGTTATTACGTGTTTCGCAAGTTAGAAAACGAAAAGCCCATAACAGAAGTTTACCTAGTTGAAGAAGATTTAGGTGTTTTTGAAAAGTAGTGCGCTTCATCAGGCTTAATCTATTTTATTTTTGATTAATTAAAAAGAAGAGGTAGACTATATGAAAGAGAGTTCTTTTAGAGCTCTCTTTTTTCTTTTGAAAATTATTGAAATATAGTTTGTTAGCTAACAAATTAATTTCTACATTTGCAAACCCAAAAAAAAGGGTTTATAAATTATTTAATATTGTATTAATCATATGCCAACAATTTCACAATTAGTTAGAAAAGGAAGACGTACCATAACTAAGAAGAGTAAATCGGCTGCCTTAGATTCATGCCCACAGAGACGTGGTGTTTGTACACGTGTTTACACGACTACTCCTAAGAAACCAAACTCGGCGATGCGTAAAGTAGCCCGTGTAAGGTTAACCAATGGAAAGGAAGTGAACGCTTACATCCCAGGTGAAGGACACAATCTACAAGAGCACTCGATAGTATTAGTTAGAGGTGGAAGAGTAAAAGACTTACCAGGTGTTAGGTATCACATTGTTCGTGGTGCACTTGATACGGCTGGAGTTGAAGGGAGAACGCAACGTAGATCAAAATACGGTGCTAAAAGACCTAAGAAATAAGTTTGACACTTAATTAAAGTAAAGAAATGAGAAAAAGACAGGCAAAAGCAAGACCAATTCTTCCAGATCCAAAGTTCAACGATCAGTTAGTAACAAGATTTGTGAACATGTTGATGTGGGATGGAAAGAAGTCTATTGCTTTCAAAATTTTCTATGATGCATTAGACATCGTAGAAGAAAAAAACCAAGACGATGAGAAAACTGCTTTAGAGCTTTGGAAAGATGCTCTTTCTAATGTGATGCCTCACGTAGAAGTAAGAAGTAGAAGAGTAGGGGGTGCGACATTCCAAATTCCATCGCCAATTCGTCCTGACAGAAAAATATCTACTGCAATGAAGTGGTTGATTAGTTATGCTAGAAAGCGTAACGAAAAATCAATGGCTGCAAAACTAGCAGGAGAAATTATAGCAGCTGCTAAAGAAGAAGGAGCAGCGGTGAAAAAGCGTGTAGATACGCATAAGATGGCAGAAGCTAACAAAGCATTTTCACACTTTAGATTCTAAAACAACATGGCACAAAGAGATTTAAAATTTACAAGAAACATTGGTATTGCGGCTCACATTGATGCTGGTAAAACAACAACAACAGAGCGTATTTTATATTATACTGGTGTTAGTCATAAAATAGGTGAAGTGCATGATGGTGCTGCAACTATGGACTGGATGGAGCAAGAGCAAGAAAGAGGTATTACCATTACTTCTGCTGCTACTCATTGTAAGTGGAATTATAGAGATCAAGAGTATACAATTAATATTATTGATACTCCTGGTCACGTTGATTTTACTGTTGAAGTAGAGCGCTCTTTGCGTGTTCTCGATGGTGTGGTAGCATTGTTTAGTGCGGTTGATGGTGTTGAGCCTCAGTCTGAAACTGTTTGGAGACAGGCAGATAAGTACCGTGTACCGAGATTAGGGTTCGTTAACAAGATGGACCGTCAAGGTGCAAACTTCTTCAATGTTTGTAATCAAGTACGTGAAATGCTAGGAGGAAATCCAGTACCACTTCAAGTTCCTATTGGAGACGAAATCGACTTCAAAGGGGTGGTGGACTTAATTTCTAAAAAAGCTATTGTATGGAATGAAGAAGATATGGGGATGACCTATACTGAAATCGAAATTCCAGCAGAACTTCAAGAAGATGTAAATAAATATAGAGCAGAATTAGTTGAAGCTGTTGCTGAATATGACGATGCTTTGATGGAAAAATTCTTCGAAGATGAAGATTCTATCACAGAAGATGAAATCATCGCAGCGCTTAGAGCAGCTACTATCGACATGTCTATTATCCCAATGATGTGTGGGTCAGCTTTTAAGAATAAAGGTGTTCAGGCAATGCTTGACGCAGTAATGCGTTACTTACCATCTCCTGTAGATGTTGAAGCAATTGAAGGTATTAACCCTGATACTGAAAAAGAAGAAGTAAGAAAACCAAACGTAGATTCTCCATTTGCTGCATTGGCATTTAAAATTGCAACTGACCCATTCGTAGGTCGTCTTGCTTTCTTTAGAGCTTATTCAGGTACTTTAGATGCAGGTTCTTACGTTTTGAATACTCGTTCTGGTAAGAAAGAAAGAATTTCTCGTATATACCAAATGCACGCTAACAAGCAACAGCCAATCGATAGAATTGAAGCTGGTGATATTGGTGCAGCGGTTGGTTTTAAAGACATTAAAACTGGAGATACTTTAACAGACCTTAACTCTCCTATTGTACTTGAGTCTATGAGTTTCCCTGCGCCAGTAATTGGTATTGCAGTTGAGCCTAAGACTAAAGCAGACGTAGAGAAGATGGGTACAGCTTTAGCTAAATTAGCAGAAGAAGATCCAACTTTCGTTGTAAAAGCTGATGAAGCTTCTGGTCAAACGATTATCTCAGGTATGGGTGAGCTTCACTTAGAGATTCTTATCGATCGTATGAAGCGTGAATTCAAAGTTGAAGTAAACGTAGGTGAGCCTCAAGTTGAATACAAAGAAGCTATTAAAATCAAAGCTGATCATAGAGAAGTTTACAAAAAGCAGTCTGGTGGTCGTGGTAAATTCGCAGATATTATTTTCGAATTGAGCCCCGCTGACGCTGATTTTGAAGGAGAAGGCCTTCAGTTTGTTGATGAAATTAAAGGGGGTAGAATTCCTAAAGAATTTGTGCCATCTGTTCAAGCAGGTTTCACTCAAGCTATGAAAAATGGTCCTTTAGCTGGTTTCAAAGTAGATTCTATGAAAGTTGTTTTGAAAGACGGTTC
>SKIG01000254.1 GCA_007116535.1 Psychroflexus sp. | reverse complement strand
CACTTGATATCTGGAAAAAATTGGTTGATGAAAATAAAATTATTTTAGGGAATAAGAAAGATAATTTCTGGGAAATGGGCGACCAAGGTCCTTGTGGTCCTGCTTCCGAAATTCATGTCGATTTGCGTTCTGCAGAGGAAAAAGCTAAAATCTCAGGAGACCAACTTGTCAACAAAGACCATCCACTTGTAGTAGAAATATGGAATTTAGTTTTTATTCAATTCAATCGAAAAGCTAACGGCCAACTCGAAACTTTACCTGCTAAGCACGTAGATACTGGAATGGGTTTTGAAAGACTTTGTATGGCTATGCAAGGGGTTACCTCTAATTATGATACAGATGTGTTTACTCCTCTTATTAGAGAAATTGAAAATATTACAGGTGTAAGTTACGGGAAAGAAGAAAAAATCGACATCGCAATACGAGTCATAGCTGACCACGTTCGTGCTGTTGCCTTTGCTATTGCAGATGGTCAGTTGCCAAGCAATAATGGTGCGGGATATGTTATTCGACGTATTTTAAGACGTGCTATACGTTATGGGTTCACCTTTTTGCAAACCAGAGAAGCATTTATTTATAAGTTAGTTGAAGTTCTCGCCAACCATATGGGCTCTACTTTTCCTGAAATCCGAACTCAAAAGATTCTTTGTGAAAGCGTTATCAAAGAAGAAGAAAATTCTTTTCTTAGAACATTAGATCAAGGTATTGCATTACTAGATAAAGTTATGAAGGAAGCTTCAACAAAAGAAATTTCAGGAGCGAAGGCATTTGAGTTATACGATACCTATGGATTTCCATTCGATTTGACCTCACTTATTTTGTCAGAAAACGGATTCTCTGTAGATGAAGCTGCTTTTGAAGCTTCACTAAACAAACAAAAGCAACGCTCAAAAGATGCTGCAGTTTCTATTACTGATGATTGGGTAGTTTTAAGAGAAGATGACGATGAAGAGTTTGTTGGCTACGATTTCCTTTCTGCCAAAGTGAAAATTACTCGTTACAGAAAAATAACTAATAAAAAGGAAGGGGAATTATTTCAGTTAGTGTTCAATCTAACCCCATTTTATCCTGAGGGTGGTGGTCAAATAGGAGATAAAGGATATCTGGAATCACCCAACGGTGAAACCACCTATATAATTGACACCAAGAAAGAAAATAACCTGATTATACACTTTACTAAAAATTTGCCATCTAATTTAGAAGAAACTTTTCAAGCAGTAGTTGATGGCAATCAACGTGCAAGAACTGCCGCAAACCATACAGCAACTCATTTATTGCACCAAGCACTACGAAGAATTTTAGGAACTCATGTAGAACAAAAAGGCTCTTTAGTCAAAGGTAGCGCTTTACGCTTCGACTTCTCTCATTTCTCCAAAATGACAGAGGAAGAAATTACTGCTGTTGAAGAATTTGTAAATGCACGAATTAAAGATGGGTTAGCCCTAAATGAAAAAAGAAATATTCCATTTCAAAATGCTTTAGACGAAGGAGCATTAGCTCTTTTTGGAGAAAAATATGGAGATACAGTTCGCATGATTGGTTTTGGTGATTCCAAAGAACTATGTGGTGGTACACACGTTCAGAACACTTCAGATATTTGGCACTTTATTATCAAGCAAGAAACAGCAGTAGCAGCAGGTGTTCGAAGAATAGAAGCCATTACCGGTGAAGCTGCTAAAAATTATTTAACAGACAAGACTGCTACACTAAATGAAGTTGCTAAAGCATTGAATAATACAAAGGATGTATTGAAGTCTGTTACATTTTTGCAAGAGGAAAATACACAGCTAAAGAAACAAGTCGAGCAGTTATTAGCTGACAAGAAAAAGGCTTTAAAGCAAGAATTGAAAGCTAAAATCAGCACTAAAAATGGTATTAATTTTCTTATTGAAGAAGTAGATTTAGATGCTAACGGAATGAAAGACATTTCATTTCAGTTAGCAGGAGAATTGGATAGTGTTATAGTTGTGTTGGGCGCTAAGCTAGATGAGAAGGCTTTACTTTCATGCTATATTTCCAAAGAATTAGCAGAGGAAAAAGAATTAAATGCAGGCCAAATAGTTCGGGAATTAGGCAAGTTCATTCAAGGAGGTGGTGGTGGCCAAGCCTTTTTTGCAACAGCAGGAGGTAAAAATCCAGAAGGAATAACAAACGCATTAAAAGCTGCAAAAAGTTTACTCGAACTCTGTTAATTATTGGTGTTAAATAATAAAAAGTTAGGTAGGCGAAGATTTTTAAGCAAAAATATCTTCGCCTAATTCTTTTTGAGCAATTTCAATGTATTTAATCTTTGCTTCTCTTTGCGAGTATTTCCTGATTTGAAAAAGAGCATTTGCCTTAAAGGCAGTAACTAATTCTTCACCACTTTCAGGTTGATGAAAAACCCTAAGTTGATTATCATTGGTAGCTTGTTTGTAGTAGGCGTAGAATTGAAGTAAAATGTCGGGTGGAAATTTCTTCGTTGTTATACTGAGCTTATGAAAAGCTTTTTGGAAAACAATCTCCAATTCGACATCTGTCATTTTTTCTAATTTATTCATGACTAGCATTTTGCAATGATTGTCTCGCCGCCTCTCACTTTTTGATTTAGGACTACATCTACTTTTGTACCGATAGGTAAATATACATCTACACGTGAACCAAATTTGATGAAACCGCTGTCGGCACCCTGATCAACATTTTGCCCTTCTGCGGCATAATTCACAATTCTTTTTGCAAGTGCGCCTGCGATTTGGCGATAAAGAATGTCTCCAAAATTTTTGGAAGATACAACTACAGTCGTTCTTTCATTTTCTTCTGAGGCTTTTGGGTGCCAAGCTACTAGGTATTTTCCTTTGTGGTATTTGCTATAAGCAACTTTACCTCCAATAGGGTATCTTGTAACATGTACGTTAATGGGAGACATGAAAATAGACACCTGTAATCTTTTGTCTTTAAAAAATTCATTCTCATCAACCTCTTCAATAACAACCACCTTTCCATCTACAGGCGAAACTACATAATCATCGCTTTTTCCTATTCCTCTTTTGGGATTTCTAAAAAATTGAGCAATTGTTAGGAAAAAAATAATGCTAACGGTAAAAACTGTGTAAATTATCCAATCTTGTTCAGTCAAGTAGTTAGCTGATAAGTTTGCTGCTACAACAAGCAGAAACGAAAATAGGACAATTTTGTGACCTTCTTTATGAAACATAGGTTGATAGTATTAAAAATATATATACAAATGTAATAGAAAAAACGGTACTATCCATTCTGTCAAAAATTCCACCATGTCCAGGCATTATTTTGCCGCTGTCTTTCACATTGGCAATACGCTTTATTTTTGACTGAATTAAATCCCCAATTGTACCTCCGATGCCAACAATAATAGCCATTCCTAACCATTGCAACTGTGTTAGATTACTTGGGTAGATATAGTTAATTATCTGAGATAAAATAATAGACATTAGTAGACCACCAAGAAAACCTTCGATGGTTTTTTTAGGCGATATGCGTTCAAATAATTTGTGTTTACCAATGCTTTTTCCAAAAACATACGCGAACGAGTCATTGAACCAAATTAAAAAAAAGAAACCAACTAAAATTTCAGGTTGATGTTCCCCAAAAACATTTCCGGCCAAAACTAAAAGTACAAAGGAGGGGACTACATAACCAAAGCTAAGAAGGTACTTGTTGTTTAGAGCTAAATACTTCGGAGTTTTTGTGAATAGGTCTCTTGCAAGAAGTATATTAGTAAGAGCAAAAAGTGGTAAAAAAAATAACACACCATTTTGCTGTATATAATTTAAATGAACACCTAAAAGTGCAAAAACCAGAAACACATAGGACCAAAAGTTCTTTTCTTTGATTAGTTTGTTCACTTCATTTAGGCACACCAAGCCAAAAAATAAAAAAACTATCGTTGTAGCATCTTTTAAAGTAGCTCCTACGATAATAAGAAACATATAGACTAAGCCCGCTAATGATCTTTGTAAAGTTTCGTTCATAGTTGGCTATAAGTCTTCTTGTAGAAGGAGGTACAAATTTTTGGGAGTGCTACCATAGGTTAAAAAATCATCTTCCTTTTGAGTGTCAAATTTTTTTATGGTAGTAATATTGCTTGGAATTCGTTCGTATTTTCTTTTGATATTTTGCAAACCTTCACCAATTAACTCTATCAGTTGGCTTGTTGTTGCATATACAATCAATGTTTCTGGGAGTTCGGCTAATTTTTTTTCTCCAATTTGATTTGAGCTTAACAGAATTGCTCCCGTACTTCCAATTAAATATTCGCAGCCAATTACAACAGCTTGATAATTATGATGTAGCTCGCTTGCTTTTAACTTAAAGATATTTTGAAAATTACTATTGTTGGAAACAACTTCTTGAGAAGACCACTCATTTTCCTCAAGGATCTTAAAAAAATTATCGGTTACTTCTTGTATGCTCTCGCAATAAATAAATTTCCCTCCGTTTTCAGTAAAATTTTCCAGGAACATTTCATCCACAGGTAGTTTTTCTTCAGGCATGAACTTACTACGCTCCGAAGATTCATTAGTTTTTTGAGTTGGGGTATCTTTTTTGCAAAAAAGACGTTTAAGAAAATTCATCTAAGCCTTTTATTTTCTAGTCAAAGATAAGAAAATACTTACAAATATACATAAACAAAAAAGTACATCTATAAAATGTACTTTTTTACTGTTAATCTTTAGAAGTATTTACCTCCTTTTCAGGCTTTACATCTTTGTTAGAGTCACTATTTTTATCAGTAACTTCAGCCTCTTCTTTGTTATTCTTGGGCTTACTGATAGGCTCGTTTTTCTTTTTTGTCATTTCAGGCTTTACAAAAGGACGTTTGCCAAAGATTTTTACCATATCATCTTTGAAAATCACTTCTTTTTCTAGAAGTATGTCTGCAAGTTGAGTTAATTTATCTTTGTTTTTAGAAAGTATTTCTATTGCCCTTTGGTATTGTCCTTCAACAATTAGAGAAATCTCCTTGTCAATTAATTCAGAGGTTTTTTCTGAATATGGTTTGGTAAAATTGGGTTCACCACCTTGAGAATCGTAGTAAGTAATATTTCCTACTTTTTCATTTAGGCCGTAGATAGTTACCATAGCTTTTGCTTGTTTAGTAACTTTTTCTAAATCACTCAAAGCTCCTGTTGAAATCTTATTAAAAATAACTTTCTCAGCTGCTCTTCCTCCCATTGCTGCACACATTTCGTCCAACATCTGCTCTTCTCTTACAATTAGTCTTTCTTCGGGAAGATACCAAGCAGCACCCAATGATTGTCCTCTTGGAACGATAGTTACTTTAACAAGTGGCGCTGCGTGTTCTAATAACCAGCTTACGGTAGCATGACCGGCTTCGTGGAAAGCAATTGCTTTTTTCTCATCCAAGGTCATGATTTTGTTCTTTTTTTCTAAACCACCGATAATTCTATCCACTGCATCTAAGAAATCTTGTTTTCCAACAGCTTGCTTATCATTTCTTGCGGCAATAAGTGCAGCTTCATTACAAACATTAGCGATATCAGCACCTGAGAATCCTGGGGTTTGTTTGGCTAGGAAATCTGTATCAAGTTCTTTATCAACTTTTTTAAGTGGCTTCAAGTGAACTTCAAAAATTTCTTTTCTTTCATTTAAATCAGGTAAATCAACATAAATTTGTCTGTCGAATCTTCCTGCTCTTATTAATGCTTTATCTAAAACATCTGCTCTGTTCGTTGCCGCAAGTACAATCACATTTGTTTTGCTGCCAAAACCATCCATTTCCGTGAGCAATTGGTTCAATGTGTTTTCTCTTTCGTCGTTAGATCCTGAAAAATTATTTTTTCCCCTAGCGCGTCCAATAGCGTCTATCTCATCAATAAAGATAATAGATGGTGATTTTTCCTTAGCTTGTTTAAACAAATCTCTTACCCTAGAAGCCCCCACACCAACAAACATTTCAACAAAATCTGAACCTGAAAGTGAAAAGAATGGAACTCCGGCTTCTCCGGCTACAGCTTTTGCAAGAAGTGTTTTTCCTGTACCTGGAGGACCAACTAAAATTGCTCCCTTAGGAATTTTCCCACCTAAGTTTGTATACTTATCGGGGTTTTTAAGAAAATCCACAATTTCTTGAACTTCATCTTTTGCGCCTTCTAAACCAGCAACATCTTTAAACGATGTTTTGATATCAGTTTTCTCATCAAATAATTTTGCTTTCGATTTACCTATATTGAATATTTGACCTCCAGGACCACCTCCTGCACCGCCACTCATTCTTCTCATGATAAATATCCAAATTGCAATAATCACGATAAATGGCAGTAATCCAACCATGATATCCCCCCAAAAATTGGTTCTGGTATCAAATGAAACTCTGGTTTCGAGGGAATCCTCTCTTATAATTGTATTTACTTTATTTTCAAAGTTTTGCAAATCACCAAATTCGAACTCATAGTCAGGATTCATTCCTGAAAATACATCACGGTCTTTAAGTTTACTATGCTCAACTTTATTTTTTGCTTCACTGGTTAAGTAAACTTCTGCAATTCGTGAGTTCTTTATGATTACGACTCTTTCGATATCTCCATTTTTAAGAAAGCTCTCAAATTCACTTGGACTAGTTTCTGCAACTTTACTGAAGCCACCGCCACCGAAGAGTTGTACCCCGAAGAAGAGAACAATTATTCCTATATAAATATACCAAGAATTAAACTTTGGCTTCATTGGCTCGTTATTACGAGGCTTTTTTGGATTATTTTTTGGCTTTTTATTTTCTGACATGTTTGTCTTATTCTGTTTAGTAATTAGTTTCTATTTCAGTAAGCTTAGCGTCACCCCACAAACTCTCTATATCATAATATTCTCTAGTCTTTGGTTGAAAAACGTGTACTACGATATTTACATAATCCATAAGTACCCATTCTGAATTACCTTGGCCTTCTATGTTCCAAGGTTTATCGCCAAGTTCTTGACTAACATTTTTTTTCACTGAACCAACAATAGCATCTACTTGTGTGTTTGAGTTACCTGATGCTATTACGAAATAATCGCATACCGTGTTTTCAATTTCTCGTAAATCTAAGATGTTGATGTCATTCCCTTTTACATCTTCTATTCCTTTGATTATTTGCGTTATAAGGTGGTCTAAATTAATTTTATTCAATGTTGTTAAATATTTTGAAGTAATCTGTGCAAATTTATGTTTTTTTGTTCTTTTAAATTTAGACTTAACAAAAGATTTATTTGTCAGATGATAAGCTCAATACCTATTATCAAAGTTGATGCCACTGATTCTACTAATGAATTGGCAAAATCTATTCTTTTTGAAAACCAAAAGGAAGGAAACTTTTGTGTCTACACACCTAATCAACTTAGAGGCAAAGGACAAATGGGAGCCAAATGGACATCGGAACCCAACAAAAATCTAACTTTTAGCTTGGTAATTAGGAATATTAATTTACCCAACACAGAAACATTTTTTGTCAGTATTTTAGTTAGCTTGGCAGTAATTCAAACCCTAGAAAAGCAACTAATTCCACAATTAAAATTGAAATGGCCCAACGACATTTTGTCAGGAGGGAAGAAAATAGGTGGAATTTTAATCGAAAATAACCTGAAACAATCATTTGTCTCAAGTAGCATCATAGGAATAGGCTTGAATCTTAATCAGCTAAATTTTGATGGACTTCCTAAAGCAAGTTCACTGAAATTAATTACAGGAAAAACATTTGTAATCGAAGAAATTCTTGATGAATTACTCCAAAACTTAGTAAAGATTCCTTTCCAGTTGAAGGCGCTTGACAAAGAAGTCATTCTTCAAAAATACCAAAATCATTTATTTCGCTTTAAACAAGCAAGTATGTTTCAACTGAATTCAGGTGAAGAATTTGTTGGTATTATTCAAAAGATTACTCCTGATGGCAAACTTGTTTTGTTACTTGAAGATGAAAAAGAAGCATCATTCGAAGTCAAAGAAATTGCACTCAAATATTAAATTCTCGTGATTGCCTGTTATATTTTTTTGATATTTTCAGCTAAGGTATCTATAAATTTCTGAATGGGGGATTTGATCATCATGCTCATCATGGCATTGAATTGGCCTTCAAAAAAAAGTTGAACATCTGAAGAAGTCTCCGAAGTAGAATCGATTTTACCTTTTAGAGTGAAGGGTAATTTGTCACTTTTTGCTCCCAATAAGATTTCAGCATCTTCTACAGTAGATTTTAATTCAAGCTTAATTACAGGCATATTTTTTAGCTGAAAAAGGAAGCTTTTCTCGTCTAGACTTTCAAATTTTTCAATACTTTCAGGCATTAATTTTTCAAAGTTTTCAACTTTGCTTAAAAAAGAGAAAATATCTTTTGCATTTTTTTCTATACTAATTTTTGGGCTTTCTAAATTCATGTTTTATTTGTTTTGTTGCCAAGTATCAGGCGACTTTCGCCAATCACTTAGTAATTCTTTTTCTTCTTCGTTGATGTAGTTTATTTCAAAGGCTTTGTTAAGCAGATACTCGTAATTACTTAAGGTATGTAATTCTAATTCGGCATTAGCGATGTTATTTTCAGCTACGTCAAATCCATAGTTAAAAATCGCAAGCATTCCTTTTACATGCACGTTAGCTTCATTTTTTAAGGCATCAATTGCGTTAAGACTACTCTTTCCTGTGCTTATCAAATCTTCTATCACAACTACCTTTTGGTGAGGTTCTAGTTTGCCTTCAATTTGGTTTTTTCTACCATGTTTTTTTGCCTCAGGCCTAACATAGACAAACGGTAAATTAAGCAAATTTGCTACTAGCATTCCAATTCCTATAGCTCCTGTTGCCACACCTGCAATTACATCAGGCTTACCATATAATTCCTCTGTTTGACGTGCTAATTGCTCAGCAATGAAATTTCTAATTGGAGGAAAGGAAAGTATAATTCTGTTGTCGCAGTAAATAGGAGATTTCCACCCACTTGCCCAAGTGAATGGTTCTTGTGGTTTCAATTTTATTGCTTTTATT